>JBEPYD010000517.1:0-3347 GCA_041641575.1 Bacteroidales bacterium | reverse complement strand
GTGAATATATTTAATGTTTTTTGACTTATATCCGCCAAAATACAATGCACGCCTGTGCCGGTACTTACCACCCGTATCCGGACACATATAAACATTGTGGTGATGCACTTCATGTATGGTTCCTGCACAGTTAACTATGTCAAGCATATATTTCCATGCTGGCAGGTAATTATTTCTTTCCAGGAAACCCCGAAACTCCTCTAAATAATTCTTAAAACTTTCTGTAGCCACTACAACTTCAAGAACCCCAAGAAGCTTCTCAAATGAAACAGGACATAAAGTAATGTTGAATTTATCCAGTGCTTCTTTTATTTGCGTTTCAAATTTATCTTCGGGATTGTCTCCCTCGAAATTTGTCAACAAAAAAAGAATGTTGAAATTAGTGTCTCTCTTAAATCCTTTCAAATGTCTTTCAATCTGGTTATCATGAAACCAATCAAATTTTTTGGTTTCAAAAAAGATGGCAAACGATTTTTGTTCAATTACAATATCCGGAATGCTATCCTTTTTTTTAATCTGCTGTTTGAAAGAAGGGCTAATCATGAAATCCTGAGAGGTAAGGGTTGAAATAACTTCTTCAAAACTTCTTGGATTTTCTTCATACAGAAGTTTAAGTATCACTCCACAGTGATTTGATAATATATTTTCTTTTGTATGATAATCATTAAAAAGGCTAATATCTTGTCCCATAAGTCAATATTTTATATGTAACAGTTGGCTATGTTTGTTCTGTCTCCAGCCAAAGTAAAAGTAACATCGTTTACGCCTGTCTTTGTAGTTTCCGTTTCTCTTATATTTTATCTGCAAAGCTAAATTCTGAATACGTCAAAAAATGTCGTTCTAAAATAATATTTGATTATACGCTTTTACCCTTGTTTAAGTGCCAGCCATTCCATCATTATTCAATTTATATTTGTTAAAATGAGAAATTGACCCCAAGCCTCCATAGATTTGTTTTAAAGCTTAATATCCATAAATCATTTTCGATATCCCAATTATAAAATCCATATTCTAACCCGCCGAGGCTTAAATTAATTCCTATCGATTGGGTAATAAAAAATGTTATTTGAGGGTTAAGGGTAATGCTGGTATAATCAGATTGCTGTTTAAATTCATCCTCAGAAGTTTCTAAAGAAACCGTATTAATAATTGAAGGTATGCCAGGTACAAGTAGATTTCCACCTATGGCACTATATTTCATGTGTTGTGTAATGTAGGCATAATTTAATCCAGCTATTACCTGAAAGTAAAGCCGCTCATTTATAAGTAGTTCATATCCATTTCTTAATGTAAACTGAAACATATTGACATCTGTTTCTGTGAATGCCTCCTGGTAATAATGCGGCGTAAAAAGTGTATTTAAAATTTCTTTATTCTGATGTGTAAACCCAAATTCCAGACCTGAAAATAGTCTGTCGTTGTAGTAATAATCTATAGAGGGATACACAGAAAAACTCTTTTCCTGAGTATTGGTAAAGTTTGTGATTCCACCGGAACTACTGGTAAGCTTTTGCGCTCCCACTCTTACGGATAAATTGAAATTATCTTTTTGGGTTTGTCCTGATAACTCAGTATGGATAAAACCTCCTAAAAATATTGTCAAGCAAATGATAACATACCTTTTTTTCATTTCTACTGTAGTTTTATTTATTATTATATTGGTAGTCCGATTTCTACACGTTTTGGCATAAACCCTTTCCGCTTTTACAATTTTTCTTAAAAGTTTAAAATTTTCATTTTACATCGTACGTATCCCAAGAAACAGCCACAGCTTTAAGGTGATATATCCGGTTATGTAGCATATTTATTCATCCTCATTATTTTCACATAATAATGACGCATTTTCTAATAATGAAATAAACTCCGCTCTGTATCCTTCTTCATCCTTCCCTTTTGCGGATTTAGCAAGTTCTAAGACTGAATCATAGGTTAAATTTCCTTTATATTTTGAATCGCTAAGAAGCATCCCAAATCCGGCAACAGCACTTGAAAACTTAAAATTATCAGATGTATTTTTTAATGGAATTACCTTATTATCAACAACTTTCTCTATAAGGTTACTTTTAGATTCTTTTGGATCTTTATACCTAAGCTTCAATGTTAGTAATTCATCATTATATTTGTTATACGTTTTTATTTTGGAACGGTTTTCCTGATATTTCAATTCAATATCAGAAAGGTCCGGTTCAAAATCAGAATCTTTTAATACAATTTCGTATAATGCGGTTACAGAATGTCCGGCACCTATTTCTCCAGCATCCTTGTGGTCATTATCAAAATCCTCTTCATCAAGTAAACGATTAACATAACCAATGAGACGGTATGACTTTACATTTGCAGGATTGAACTCTAATTGAAGTTTAACATCTTTTGCTATCGTAAATAATGTTCCGCCAAATTCATTAATTAACACTTTTTTTGCTTCTGTCAGATTGTCTATATATGCATAATTTCCATTTCCCTTATCTGCAATAATCTCCATTTTATCATCTTTATAGTTTCCCATCCCAAATCCAAGTACAGAAATGTCAATTCCTTTATCTCTCTTTTCTTCTACAAGTCTTTCCATTTCTGCATTACTGGAAGGACCAATATTAAAATCACCATCTGTAGCCAGGATGATTCTATTATTTCCGTTAGGTAAAAAGTTCTCTTCTGCTGTTTTGTAAGCCAACCGAAGACCTTCTCCTCCAGCAGTTGATCCACCTGCTTTTAACCGGTCTAATGATTCAATGATTTGCTTTTTATTGCTCCCCTGCGTTGGAGGTAATACCACACCAGAGCTTCCTGCATAAACTACAATTGATATTATATCTTGTTCTCTTAGTTTGTTGGTAAGCATTTTGAAGGCTTGTTTTAATAAAGGAAGCTTCATTTGAGATTGCATTGAACCTGAAACATCAATGAGAAAAACAATGTTGGAAGGAGGCAGATCATCCACAGGAATATCAATTCCTTGTAATCCAATATGTAAAAGAAGATTATTGGGTTCCCATAAGCATCTTGATAGTTCATAATTAACGCTAAACGGATCGCTCCCTTTGGGTTGCTGATAATCATAATTAAAATAATTGATCATTTCTTCAATTCGAACTGCATCCTTGGGGGGCAATGACCCTGTGTTTATAAATCGCCTGATATTGGAATAAGAGGCAGCATCCACATCGATAGAAAAAGTTGAAAGTGGGTTTAAATACACATCTTTAAAATCGTTCTCGTGAATAGCAGAATAACTTTCAGTATTAAACATTCTATGATTTGCTGAAGCTGATACAGATGAAACACTGCTTGTAAGCTCCATTTTTCGAATAGTACCATAACCAACTACTACTACTTCATTCAATTCT
>JBEPYD010000516.1:0-3347 GCA_041641575.1 Bacteroidales bacterium | reverse complement strand
ACAAAAACAGGTACTTCAATAAAATCGATAGAGTCTCTTACCTGAAACAATGGTGTGAAAAATTCTCCCGGACTCAATGCAATAATGCCTTTGATCCGATTATCTGAAGAGCCAATCATCAGGCTGAGAGATGCTGAAAAAGAGCTGCCCATCAGTAAAACTTTTTTTCCGCTTTTCTGGCTGGCATAGTCAATGGCTGCTTCAATATCTTTGCGGGCATCAAGAAAACGTGATGGGTAGTTTGATTCATTTGCACGTTGTGCTGTTTCATTTACCACAAAATTAGCCTTGCCTCCTGTGCGTAAATCAACTGCAAGTGCACTGAAGCCAAGTTTCATTAACTTTTTGGCAATTTCATTATATTCCCCCCGGCTTGATTCGGCCTGATGCAACAAAATAATCCAGGGTGCATTTTCTGAACTGCGGTAAAAGTCTGCTGTTATTTCAAGGCTGTCAGAACTGAAGAAAGAAATTTTTTCCTGTGCTATAACCTGCATCTGCAGCATGGTAACGATACAAATAAAAAAGAACAGCCTGTAGCGCATGAATGAATAAGTTATAAATCCAATTCGTCTTCTTTCAATGGTTCTGCGAGTACAATTATTTCATCATCAATACACTCAAGAACACCACTTTGAATGGGAATAAAAAGCTGTTTTTTATTCAGATCAATGATTTTAATACTGCCTTCGTCAAGTGTGGAAATGATAGGGGCATGTTTGGGCAGAATTTCAAAAGATCCTTTACTTCCCGGAACCTGTATTAAATCAATTTCGCCGCTAAACAGTTTTTTATCAGGTGTTATAATTTCACAAAACATATTCCCAAAGATTAATGAAAAATTGGTTATTGTGCCTGTGCCAGGAGCTTTTCTCCTTTTGCAATGGCATCTTCAATAGTACCTACCTGGTTAAAAGCAGCTTCAGGATATTTATCCACTTCTCCATTCATAATAGTATTAAACCCTTTTATCGTATCCTCAATAGAAACAAGCACACCAGGCACACCTGTGAATTGTTCTGCCATAAAGAATGGCTGAGAGAGGAAACGTTGTACGCGCCGTGCACGATGCACAACCAGTTTATCCTCTTCTGAAAGTTCTTCCATTCCCAAAATGGCAATAATATCCTGTAGTTCTTTGTAGCGTTGCAGAATTTCCTTCACCCGTTGGGCCGTTTCATAATGTTCCTTACCCACAATATCGGGGGTAAGAATACGGGAAGTTGAATCAAGCGGATCAACAGCAGGATAAATACCGAGCTCTGAAATTTTCCGGTTCAACACGGTTGTTGCATCCAAATGGGCAAAAGTTGTTGCCGGGGCAGGGTCGGTAAGGTCATCAGCAGGTACATAAATAGCCTGTACCGAAGTAATAGAACCTCTTTTTGTGGAAGTAATTCTCTCCTGCATCAGGCCCATTTCAGTGGCAAGGGTTGGTTGATATCCTACCGCAGAAGGCATACGTCCAAGAAGGGCTGACACCTCAGAGCCTGCCTGTGTGAAACGGAAAATATTGTCAACGAAAAACAGGATATCGCGTCCGCCGGTTTCCTCATCCCCATCACGGAAAGATTCGGCAATGGTAAGTCCGGAAAGAGCAACCGTGGCACGGGCGCCCGGAGGCTCATTCATCTGACCAAAAACCAGGGCTGCCTGCGATTCCTTCATCGCTTCTTTATCCACCAGGCTTAAGTCCCACTTTCCTTCCTCCATGCTCTTCTTAAATTCATCGCCATATTTGATAACACCCGATTCTATCATTTCACGCAACAGGTCATTCCCTTCACGGGTTCGCTCTCCAACACCGGCAAAAACAGACATTCCTTCATATTTTTTGGCAATGTTGTTAATCAATTCCATGATAATAACCGTTTTTCCCACACCGGCACCACCGAACAGACCGATTTTTCCACCCTTAGAATAAGGTTCAAGCAGATCAATCACTTTTATCCCTGTAAACAATACTTCAGATTCCACAGATAATTGTTCAAATGCCGGAGGCTTGTTATGTATCTGGTATCCGCCTTTTTTATCCAACGGCCCAATTCCATCAATGGAATCACCTACCACATTCATCAGGCGACCTTTAATCTGGTCACCCACGGGCATGGTAATGGCTTGCCCCTTTGCAATGGCTTTCATTCCTCTTTGTAACCCATCGGTGGAGTCCATGGCAATACAACGCACCGTGTCCTCTCCCACATGCTGCTGACATTCAACAATCAGGTCTTTATCATTATTACGTGGAATTACAATTGCATCATGGATAGCAGGCATATCTGATCCATTCTTTTCAAAACTAATGTCAACTACAGGACCAATTACCTGAATTATTTCTCCGGTGAGTTGTGCCATTCTATTCTATATTTAATTAACGTTTTAATTTACAAAAGAACAAATTTAGCATTAATGCAATAACATCAAGATTATTTAACGGTGAAATATATCATTTTTTTAAAAATAATATATTACTCACTAATTTGAATAAAAACAACTTATTTTTGTGGAATTCGTGGAATAATGCCTGATTCTGAAAATAAAATCACCTAACAGAAGTTTAATATTCTGCATGCATTCATTAAAATGATAAAATGAACATACTTTATTCTTCAAAATCAAATAAGATAATTTACCTGGTAATAATTGCTGCCAGCCTTTATATTGTGTCTATAAAAAAAGTAAATGCACAGGCTTTTGAGAAAGGAAGCCAGGTGGCCTCCCTGGGTCTGGGATTTGGCTGGATTTACCATGCCGGAACTTTTAGTAATACCACCTCTTTTCCCAGCCTTTTATTGCAATATGATTATGGCATTATGCCGATAGAAGGTATTGGAACAGCCTCCCTGGGTGGCGTATTAGGATACAAACATATTGTAAGCGAGGTCGACTCTACTGATTTTCGCACACGCTGGAGCAATGTAATATTTGCTGCACGTGGAGCTTTACATGTTGATCTGCTACAGATAGATGAACTCGATACTTATGGAGGAGTTTTGCTGGGTATCCGTTCAGAAACAATTGAAACAAATTTACAAAGCGCTGAGAATGATAATGTAGTAAAGCCGGTATTTGGAATATATATCGGCACTCGTTATGATATTTTGCCAAATATCGGAATATTTGCGGAGGCAGGTTTGGGTATTTCATATTTGACCCTGGGAGCCAGCTTTGCCTTTTAGATATAACTGACTTTGAAAAGCAATTCATATACGATAACCTGCGTTTAGCCAGCGTAAATCAATTCTTTCATGTAATTATAATAATTAAACCCAGTACATAAAAAAATTTCTCTAACTTTATAACCTGAAAAGGAGGGATATTTTATCCTGCAGAAGCTGAATTAAAAA
>JBEPYD010000515.1:0-3354 GCA_041641575.1 Bacteroidales bacterium | reverse complement strand
TGCTTCCTCACTACAGGTACCGGTAATTACTTTTACTTCCTGTTTTTCATTTTTATAAATATCATATTCATTTAAAATGATACTAATGGGCCAATCGGCAGCATCTTTATTGATTTTGAAGTATAGTTCATGCCCATATGATTCATAATTTGTTTCTGCAAGCCATAAGTCATTATTATATGCACCGATAAAATCAATGCGTGCATCTTTGCTTCGGAGGTAGGCACTTATGTCATTAAGTGCAAATGTGTCTGCCTCAATACAATAGCATGAATCATACTCATAACCATATTCAGGATGGGTAGTGGCAACACACTGACTTAGAATGCAATTAATCTCAAAAACATCTTCAAATACACTCGAAATAAAGACATAATTTTCACCTCCTGTAGCAGAAGGAGTAAGGGTGATTTGCATTGCATTGTAGGGGGTACAACCAAAGCAATCCGGTTCAAGCTGGTCAGTCAGGGTTTGGCTGGTAACTTCTTCTAATGTAAAAGCAGCAGGCATTTTCATTTGTGCATGTATATCATCAAAACCATTGGCCTTAACTTCAATGCGGTAATTGGCACCGGCCAAAGGATAATGCTCAAGCGAATAATCGCCCTCCCCTGTTGCCTTCATCTGACCCAGTAAAACCTCATTTTCATAAAGATTTACACGGGCATCATTGATAAAAGGAATTTTTGCAGTGCTTTCATCAACTGAAACTGAGGAAGATAAATTAATGGTAGTGATACTATCTTTATAAAATATTCCTTTCAATACAATTTGTGGTGGATGCTGCTCTATTTCAAAATCAGAAATTGTCTTTTCACAGGAAATCAGATAAAAAAGCATGGCTAAAAGCACAAAGACGGTTATTGTTTTTGCTTTCATATGTTTATCCTAAATTAAAAATATATTTCAAAATTATCAGGTGTTAAAATTTTATTGTCCAGCGAATATAAGGGAGAAAAGTAAATATACTGAGCTGTTTAAGTTGGGTTTTTGAAGTGCCCGTTTCAGGGAAATATTCTTCCTGGGTAAAAATGATAAAAGGGTTTGCCCTTCCATAGGCGTTATAGGCTCCAAAGCTTAGAATACGTTCTGATTTTTCCTTATACTTATGTCTGTTTGCCCCCACATCGAGCCGGTGATAATTGGGCATCCGGTAATTATTCCGATGTTCAAAATCCCGGATTATCTTCCTTTGTTGCTGCACATCATTCCCCCACCAGGAATTGGTTCTGTTGTTCATGAACGGATATGGGGAGAAATACTTCTGATCTTCGAGTGTAAACGGATAGCCGGTGCGAAATACCCATGATGCACCCACATCCCATTTTTCATTAAACGCGTATGAGGCAACGATAGAAATATCATGTCGGGAATCATAACTGTAAGGGAAGGTTTGGCCGTAGCTGATTTCTTCAAAAGTGCGCTCAGCCCAGGAAAGCGTATAACCTATCCAGCCATTTAATTTGCCGGTATTTTTACGCATAAGAAACTCTATACCGTAACTCTCTCCGGTGCCATCGGTTACCAGATCCTGCCAATCGCCCTGATTAAGCTCAAAAAAGCTTGCCCCTTCCCTGTATTCAATAAGATTATACATTTTTTTGTAATATCCTTCCACAGAAAATTCATACATGTTATGCAAGGCATATGTAACCCCAACTGCTCCCTGATGAGCCTCCTGAGGTTTTATGCGTGCTGTGGCAGGTACCCATAAGTCTGTAGGCAGACCAATGGTAGTATTTGCAAGCAAATGAAGGTATTGCTGCATTTTTACATAAGAAGCTTTTACTGACAGATCAGGATTTATGAGGAGGCGCGTTGAAATACGGGGTTCTATTGATTGGTAATAAGTGTCTTCAATCATAAAACCTGAATAATGTAACCCCAGGTTTACTTTGGTAAAGCGGTTAATTTCAATATCATCTTCAGCATAACCGTATAACGCAACGGCAGGCATATTTATATTGCCATAGCTTGTATCAATTCCAGGCTGATTATTACCACTAATTTGTTCCACTGTAACTCCTGGTGAAAACTGGTGGTAGGTGGCTCCTGCCCCAAACCTTATATAATGGCCACTTGCCGGTACATAATCGAAATCGGCTTTTAAAGCATAGTCACGAATTTGGGTATAATACTCATAGTAATAATCATTCTCAAAAAGGAGGGTATCGCCAGTTCTTTCTTCTCTATTGTAATAATCTTCATACACATAAAATTTATAATTGCTGACTGTAGCGGTAATATTACTAAAAAGTTCATTGCTAATTGTATAATTCCAGCGCAATGCAGAAGTAAAATTACCCCATTGCAGTCCGGCATCAGATTTATATGAGTAGTTTACGCTGGAGAAGCCATCATTGTAATCACTTGAATATTCATCCCTCAGGTAAAACTTGTCTTTACCGGTATAAAAGCTCAGGTATACCCTGTGCTTATTGTTAAATTTATGGTTAATTTTTCCATTAAAATCCTGCAAAAAATAACCAAAACGAATTTTACCATCATCCATGCTATTGTTTGCAGCCATTTGTATGGGCAATGTAAGTATATCATAGTAAGATCTCCTGCCAGAAAGCATAAATGAGGTTTGATCTTTAATAATTGGCCCCTCAACCGTAAGTTTAGAAGACACCATTCCTACAGAACCTGTAACTTTAAATTCATGCATATTGCCTTCTTTCATGCGTACATCAAGCACTGATGAGAGTCTGCCACCATATCGGGCTGGAAATCCACCTTTTAACAAGGAAACATTTCGTATGGCATCTGCATTAAATACTGACATAAAACCAAATAAATGACTGGCATTGTATACCGGCACACCATCTAGCAAAATCAGGTTTTGGTCCGGTCCTCCCCCCCGTACATAAAAACCGCTTGATCCTTCGGTACCGCCCTGCACCCCGGGCATTAACTGGAGAGACTTTATGATGTCGACCTCACCTAAAAGTACAGGTAATTTTTCAATTTTTGCAGGTGTTAATGTTATTTCACCCATCTGGGAGGACAACACTTTTTGACGTGGTGCCTGGTCAGAAACAGTAACTTCCTCTAATTCTGTAGAAGGGTTCAGCTCAATTGTTAGAAAAGTGTCCTTAAGTGCTGTAAATGAAAATTGTTTAGTTTCATATCCCACGTAAGAAACAATAAGATTTATACTGCCAGCAGTAAACTTTTGGCTAAAAAAACCATATTGATTGGTTACAGTACCCGATTTTATTTCGGGATTATAAATTGTAGCAGAGAATAAAGCCTCGCCAGAAGCTGCATCCATCACAGTGCCACTAATGGTAATGTTCTGTGCCTGCAATGAAAAACACCCACACAGGAAGATAACAATTAGATTTTTCA
>JBEPYD010000514.1:2538-3362 GCA_041641575.1 Bacteroidales bacterium | reverse complement strand
AATATTACCGGTACTTTTAATACCATTTCACAGCCATTGCCTCTGCCACAGGGTGTTTCAAATCGGGCGGTTTCCGGTATGGCTGTCCAAAGTCATGCAATAGCATCTAAATCCGGTCGGAAAGCTATTCGTGAGGAAATGTTCGTGGAGGCAGAAGAAGACATTACATGGGATGCTTCCATTAAGAAAATAGTTGCCCCGCTTGTGGAAAAACCAACATTTATCGGTGGCTGGGAAGCATTTGAACAGTTTGTAAAAGAAAATTTCAAAGCATCGCAGATGTTTACGGAGAAGAATATTTTTGCCCGAATTTCAGTTGATGAAAACGGTAATATTCTGGACATCGAGATTTTAAAAGCCCCGGCACCTGAGCTGGAAAAAGAAGCCATTCGGGTAATTAGATTATCTTCAGGCAAATGGAAACCAGGAAGTGTTGATGAAGTGCCAGCAGAAATGTCGCTGATTATTACGTTAAGTATCTGATTTTAAAATCTAAAACCCGGAGTTAACAGATATCCGGGTTTTACTCTATTTGAGTACTTCTTTACGGCAGAATGTTCGTATAGAGAGTTCGAATTCAAAGCCTGTCCCTCAATTATGCAGGGGCTTATTTATATGTAAAAAACGCAGCTACTTTTGTAAATGAGCATTTTTATGGCAAGCGCAACGAAGAAGTTAGGGGATTCTTGCAAGCGCTAGTTATTATTGGTTTTGTAAATTTCATCTAAAAATGTTTGATACTTCTCATAGATAAAACGTCGTTTAATTTTCAGGGTGGGGGATAATTCACCCGATTGTGGCGTCCATTCTTCTGGCACCAAACG
>JBEPYD010000514.1:0-2528 GCA_041641575.1 Bacteroidales bacterium | reverse complement strand
TTTTGATAGAGTGCAATTACCTCTGGCTTTTGGATAAGTTCAATATTGTCTCGGAATCTTATCTTGTGCATGGAAGCCCAATTGTGCAGTTGCTGAAAATTAGGTGAAATCAAAGCGCTGGCGAATTTCTCATTTTCTCCTACCACCATCAGTTGTTCAATAAAAAAAGATTCTTTAAACTTATTTTCAATTACCTGCGGAGCAATATATTTTCCGCTTGAAAGTTTAAACATCTCTTTTTTACGGTCGGTAATGCGCAGATACTTCCCATCAATCAATTCACCAATATCTCCGGTATGCAGCCAGCCTTCCTCATCAATTGTTTCTTTTGTAAGCTCAGGTTCTTTGTAATAACCCAGCATTACATTAGGTCCTTTACAAAGGATTTCACCATCGTTGGCTATTTTCACTTCCACATTTTCAAAAACAGGACCAACGGTTCCCACACGTATCTCTCCAGAGAGTGAATTGTTTGCTGCAATTACAGGCGCACTTTCAGTAAGTCCATAACCTTCCAATACAGGTACACCTGCAGCACCAAATACACGTGAGAGACGGGGTTGAAGTGCAGCACCTCCAACAATGATGAGTTTTACATTGCCACCCAGTGCTTTGCGCCAATTCTTAAAAATCAGGGTATTGGCTATCTTTAATTTCAAGTCATAAAGCGGTCGTTTTTTGCTGTTATAATCAAACTTCAGCCCTAAATTAACAGCCCAGAAAAACAATCGTTTTTTTATAAAAGGTAAATCTTTTCCCACACCTATAATTCTGTCGTACACCCGCTCAATGAGCCGTGGAACAGAAATGAATACATCCGGTTTTATTTCTTTCAGGTTATCGGCAATGGTACCCAGGTTTTCTGCATAGTAAATACTAATGCCCTCCCATTGAAAATGATAATTTACCATGCGCTCGAAAACATGGCACAGGGGTAAAAAGCTTAAGGTTTTATGATGGTGATCAAAACGGTGTATTTTTCTGGCTGCCGACGCATTGCTTAACAAATTGCGATGGGAAAGCATTACTCCTTTTGGATTCCCTGTGGTGCCCGAGGTGTAAATAAGCGTAGCCATTTCGTGTGGATCTATGCTTTTTTTAATGTTTTCAAGATTTTTACTGTGCTTATCTGCTGTAGCTTTCCCCATTTCAACTATCTCCAACCAGTTTCGGGTTCCCTCTATGGCATTGAAAGTGAAAATCTCCGGTTTTGAATTACTTTCGTTGATTATGGGCTTTAGTTTTTCCAGCAAAGCTTTATCACTGATTAGGATGATTTTTGGTTCGGCGTGGTTAAGAATGTAGAGGTATTCATCGCGGCTAATGGTAGGGTATACAGGGGCATGTATAATTCCTGCCTGATTCATTCCCATATCCGCAAAATTCCACTCAGGTCTGTTGTTGGATATGCTAATGATAACATCATTTTTTTTAAGTCCGTACTCCAGTAATCCATAGCTAAACCAGGTAGCATAGTTTACGTAATCCTGGTTGCTGTAGTGGACCCATTTGCCATCTACCTTTGCGTTAAGTACATCGTTTTTTTGATACACATCCCTGTAAAGGTCCAGAATATCAAAGATCCGATTTATATCCATTGTGCGTATGATTTAGTTGCATTTTATTTTGAGGCGGTGAAATTAGAAAAAAAAAACTAACTCATTGTATATATCTAAGCTTGCCCGAAAAATAATAATCTTCATTTCCAACGAAAGATCTGTATAATGAGAACACACATATGATCGGTGGTGGCCGTAAGGGTTTATATTTTAAACAAATGTATGAATAATTATTATCTTTAGGGTCTGGCTGCTTATGTTTTCATGTTTTTGAAAATATGAACAATCTTGGAAATTTTAAGGTTTATTTCAGTTGTTCTGGATACTTTTGCAGAAGGCACAGTATAAATTGAAAATAATTTACAGATTACTATGGCAAAATTTGAGCTCACTTTACCTTCCATGGGCGAGGGAATTATAGAGGCTACCGTAACACGTTGGTTGGTAAATGAAGGCGAGGAAGTAGAAGAAGACCAACCTGTGGTTGAAGTCGCCACTGATAAAGTAGATACCGAAGTACATGCTCCTGCATCAGGGAAATTGCAGCGTATTGAAGTTCAGGAGGGCGATGTGGCAAAGGTTGGGGAAATACTTGCCATTATTGGAGATGAAAGTGTGTCAGACACTGGGAAAAGCCGGGCACAGGATATAAAAGAAGAGGAGGTAATGCCATCAGACGCCCCGGACAATTCTGCTGATTATGAGTTTAAACTAAAGAAGCCTGTACAGCGGCAGGCAAGAAATTTAAAATACCGCCAGGCAGGACCACCGGAGGATATAAAAGGATATATGTCTCCCTATCTGAAAAATATGGCTGCCAATATGGGCTTATCAGCGGCTGATATCGAAAAAATTCAACAATCTACTGACCTGAAGAACATTACCGAAGAGGAGCTTACACGCCTGGCTGCCGGACATGGCGGAATTAAAAAGTTTTTCAATAATTTACCAGATAGCAATAAGCAGGAT
>JBEPYD010000513.1:0-3372 GCA_041641575.1 Bacteroidales bacterium | reverse complement strand
TCATTTGAGATACCTTTTCCTTGAGGGTCATTTGGGATAATAAATCAGTTATTCTTTCCCCGGCTGGCTTTGAGGGATCACGAAAAATAAATTCTTGTTGGCTCATGGTATTCAATTTTTATGTTTTAATCTTTGGATAATTTACGTACCAGTTTTACAACACTTTCAGCTTCATCAGGAGATGCCAGTGTTGGATTCAGATAAAGCCCCTGAGATTAATGATTTTGTATCAGGGGACTCATTGGTTTTATATCGTACTTCCGTATCAATATCATGTTTTACTTTTGTTATAGTAAACCTTATCATGCCCCAGAGAATGGAGTTTTACCTCATTATCTAAAGAGCATTTTGTGCATTCCATAGTAATTCGAATTATTCAACATTAGCGTTTCTTCTGTTTTCGAGTTCTATTTCGATTTCATCAAGAATTTTTTGGTTTAATGGATAAAACCATATTATCACCAGGGTAATGAAGGCAAATAAAGCCGGGTATAGACTCATGGACAGGCGTATCCCCTGAAGACTTAGGACAGATTGCTCCACGTTGGGTTCAAAATTATAAATGGTTAATATCCAACCTAAAATGGCGCCGCCCATAGCCAGTCCGAATTTTATGGCAAACAGGGAGGCTGACATTACCAGTCCTGTTGCCCTCCGACCGGTTTTCCATTCAGAATAATCGGCTGTATCGGGAAAAATTGACCATTGCAGCACGCTAATGCATCCTATACCAAAAGAAGCAATAATCTGAAGAATTAACATTAGTATATAATTTTCCGGGTTCAGGAAATAAAAAAGTACAAAATTGGCCAGAATAATAATGAGCAGGATGATAAAAGATTTACGTTTATCTACCTTACGTGCCATCCATCCCATGAAAACAGCAGAAACCAGGGAAAAGGCTGTTCCCAGAATCATAAAAACAGATGCTGCAGTTTCAAATCCGAAATCCAGTGCCTTACCGAACAGGTTCATGCTTACATCCTCGACAAAATATTTGAAATAGTATATGGTAGCGCTACCCCTCATTACAATAAAAATTAACTGGAAAATACTTCCCATACCAATCACAAGCCATGCCCGGTTTCGCAACAAATCTTTAAAATCTGCCTTCATGGACGAGTCCCTGTTTACCGGTGGCTTTACCCGCTCTTTGGTAGAATAATAAGTTACAATGAACAGGAATGCAGCAAATCCGGAAAGCACTGCCATGGTTAGTTGCCATCCTTTTTGTGTTTCTCCTCCACCCAATTTTTGAACAAGCCAAAGCACGGAACTTTGCACAAGAATGCCTGCCACATACGCGCCAATCATCCTGTAGGAAGACAGTACGGTTCTTTCTCTTGGGTCAGCAGTGATAACTCCCATTAGTGCTGAGTAGGGAACATTCACTGCGGTGTATAACATAATTAATAAGATATAGGTTACGTAAGCGTAAATCAATTTACCGCTTTCACCAAATCCGGGGGTTGTGAATGTAAGCGTTCCTACAATGGCAATGGGAATAGCAAACCATAACAAATATGGTCTGTACTTACCCATTTTTGTATTTGTACGGTCAGAAATCATACCCATTAGCGGGTCGTTTATCGCATCCCACACACGTGTTACAAGGAACATGGTTGCAACTGCTGCTGCTGAAATACCAAACACATCGGTATAAAAGTAAGTAAGGTAAATAATGAATGTTTGAAAAAAGATATTGGATGCTAGATCACCCAGACCATAGCCAAGTCGTTCTTTAAATTTCAGGGGTTGAAATTTTGGGTGGACACTGTTACTGTTTTTTTGTTCCATTTTGATAGCAGGTTAGTTAGTTACCGTGGTTTACTGTTTTATAAGTTTACAATAGCAGGTTCATCAAAAATACTTTTAGACATTTATCACTTTCCTATTATCCAGGTATAGGCGGCCTTAGTTAGCGTAGAATCGACGCATTCTACAAATATGGTATTTATTCTTTAAAAAACAACTATATTATCAATAAAAATTTAAAGGCAGACATGTGAATTTGTTTCCTTAAGTACTAGGAATTAGGAATTATCACCCCACGTAGCTTTAATACGAGGGCTAAATAAGATTGGATATAAAGTAAAGAATCATCGGGCTTCTGTCAGGTCTTCATTACTTGTAATATTCGAAATACCAACATGGCCTTAATGAGGAGTTATAATGTAATTTTTGCAGAAAATGTGTTTATTAAAGAATGCAGTTTTGGAAGAAAAGTATTCAAAAGGCAAGAAAATGAATACGAATAATACCCAAGTTTTTATGTAGGGGTTGTTCGCCTGTTGGTGGAAAGCGCTATTTTATTTCACTCATACTCAAATGAGGGAGTAAATTAAGATCAGTTTCTTCACCCATCAAGCAAGTTATCACTTGTGTTATACCGTTCATCAAAAAAACGAAAATTTTTATCAGTAATATTTGGCTGTAATAAAATAAATACAGATATTTAAATCTTAAATAACTAATACCAGGATAAAGTGCTGCAATTCCCGGACAAATGTTATTGCCGAAAAGGTTTCTTTTTAGTAGCTGTGTTAATTTGCGCGGGTTTATTACAGGAACTACATTCCCAGGATCTGGAACAAATTGGTGAGGAAAAACCGGTTACCTTTTCCGGAAACTTAAATGTGGGCACCTGGATATATGGTTCAAATGGTATTGAAAATCGACGTACACCCTTTAGCTGGTACATTTCGGGTTCTCCAACCATAAGCATTTACAATCTTACGTTACCCTTTTCATTTACGATAAGCGAACAGCAGCGTTATTTCTCTCAGCCTTTTAACCGTTTTGGCGTTAGTCCTTATTACAAATGGGTCACTTTGCATGCTGGCTACAGAAATATGTACTTTTCTGATTATACGCTTGCGGGTGAGGTTTTTTTGGGTGGGGGTGTTGAGCTAAATCCAGGTAAATTTCGGTTTGCTGCGATGTATGGCCGGTTCCGAAGAGCTGTGGAAGAAGTAACAGATACAAGCCTCAATATCCCAAACCTTCCAGCATCTTATAAACGAACTGGATATGGAATGAAAGTGGGATTTGGTTCAAACAGTAGTTTTGTGGATTTTGTATTTTTTAAGGCAGCAGATGACTCCACTTCATTGCAACAGCGGCCCGTAAGCACACCTGTACGTCCAATGGATAACCTTGTGGTTGGTATACGTTCCAACATTTTGATTGCAAGAAGGGTTACTTTAAATTTTGATATCTCCGGCAGTGCGCTTACTCTTGATACCAAAACCATTGATGATTTTGAGATCCCTGATGAGCTTGCCCGCTATCAAAATATTGTCACCATCAATCAATCTACTGTTTTCAAGACAGCTGGTCATGCAGCTTTGCAATACAGGGGTGATGATTTTG
>JBEPYD010000512.1:0-3401 GCA_041641575.1 Bacteroidales bacterium | reverse complement strand
TGCCGTATTAAAATAGTAAAGCTTAAAAATAAAAGTTAATTCTTCCAGTGGTTGCTTTTCGTAATCGTTAAGCCAGGCAAACAAGGGTTTATAAAATGCAACAACATCTTCCGGTAACGATCTGCCTGAAATCAGGAATTGCTTTTCTTCTTTCATAAACTGAATTTCCGGGGTGTCTTCTGTTGCTTTGATATGAATTGATTCCATCTTTTGACTTTATCTAAATTTACGTAATTGAACATAGATTGTTTATTATAAATAAAGAATACAAACTTAATCACATAAAAATGAAAGCTGCTGCAATTAAGAAGTATGGAGGTCCGGAAGTTTTTGAAATAACGGAAGTGGAGAAGCCTGTTCCAAAAAAAAATGAAGTTTTGATCAGAGTATATGCCTCCAGTGTAAATCCGGTGGATTATAAGCTAAGGAAAGGGAATTGGAGATTTCTTTTAAGAGGCAGGTTTCCTCTTGTTTTGGGTTACGATGCAGCAGGCGAGGTAGTAAAAACCGGCGATAATGTAAAGAAATTTAAGCCGGGCGATCGGGTATATTGCCGGCTGGGCAGAATGTTTGGCGGAGCATATGCGGTTTATGCTGCATCTGCTGAAAATACCTTTTCGGTTATACCAGGCAAGCTGAACTACAATGAAGCGGCTGCATTGCCTCTGGCCGGTGTTTCGGCTTTGCAGGCACTTCGGGATAAAGGACAAATCAGTAAAGAAAAAAAAATATTGATTAACGGAGCCTCAGGTGGTGTAGGCCATTACGCTGTTCAACTTGCCCGAATACTGGGAGGTGAAGTAACTGCAGTTGCCAGTGCACGGCATGAAGCAATGATGAGCGAATTAAAACCCGATGATTGGATTGATTATACAAAAGTTGATTTTCTCAACCTGAACGAAAAATACGATATAATATTCGATGTTATCGGAAACAAAAGTTTTTTGCAGTGCAAAAACACCTTAAACCCGGGAGGAATATATATAACTTCACTACCCCGGCCAAAAATTCTCTATCATAAATTACTGGCACTTTTTTCAGGGAAAAAGGTGAAAGGGTTTTTAATGAAATCAAGGGCATCCGATTTGGATTATTTAAGTGGCCTGGTAGAAGCAGGGGAGTTAAAAATATGGATAGATAAAACGTATCCTCTGGAAAAAATTTCGGAAGCTCATAAGCATTCAGAATCCGGAAGGGCAGAGGGAAAGATAGTTATTGAGATAGAATAAGTTCCTTAGTTATGAACTTTTTACTGTTGATAACTAGTACGGTGCTTAGGCTTCTTTTAATCAAAGGGTAATCTTTATTTAACATATGTAAGGTAATTTTAATTCGTAAAACAACCATTAGTATTATGAATGAAAACAATTACAAAGCACCGGAAATGATTTTGAATACGAACGAAATTATGAATGATTATGAGTTTTATGTGAAATTATACATCAACCAGGAAGTACTTGATTTCAATTCCACAGCCGAGGAAAGAGAGAAATGCCGGGAAAGGACATCTTGTTGAATGTAGAAAATTAGATAGCGGTGGAAAAATTGAGATCAAATAACGTTAGAAAGGCAATTAAGCGGTCAAAGAATCTTATTCTACTCTTGAATTTTGAGCAAATTCTTCCTTGATAACATCAATCAATGTATCAATAAAAAAGCTGTTTTTGGTGATATATTTGGTAGCACCATTCTGATAATATTCATCAATCAAGCTTTTTTCATCATTGCCCGATAATACTATAACTGAAGTATCTGAGTCCTGCTTTCTGATTTCTTTCAAAACGTCTAATCCCGTCATATCCGAATCATTTCTTGTCCACAGCATATGATCAACGACTACAATCGATGGTTTCATGTTTAAGTTTTCAATGCAATCTTCTCCGGAAGTAAATGATTTTACCATATAACCATCCCTACTACTAAACGTATACTCGAGCAAATTCAAGATGGTTTTTTCATCATCAACAAAAAATATCAATTTATTATTCATTTACAGATTTTTTCGTTTCCAACGAGGTGTATTAATGAATAGCCTAATTTAGGTAAATTGTTTAAGATTTTATATTATAGTGAAATTAATTTTTTAATTTTAGTTAACAAAACACAAATAAGTTAATTTAAAACTCTATTCATGGCAAAAAACGAAGGTGAAATTTTACAGGTGATTGGTCCTGTTGTGGACATTAGCTTTGAAAATGCTGGCGGTGAACTGCCAAATATTTTCGATGCACTTGAAATTAAAAGGGAGACAGGTGAGACATTGATAGTTGAATGTCAGCAACATATTGGTGAATCTACCGTTAGGGCCATAGCAATGGATTCCACCGATGGACTGCAGCGTGGCATGAAAGCCTTAAATACAAAAGCACCAATCCGGGTTCCCGTAGGTGAACAAATCCGTGGAAGATTGGTAAATGTAACCGGCGATGCCATTGACGGTATCGGGCCGCTGGATAAAACAGGCGGATACCAGATACATAACAAACCTCCAAAGTTTGAAGATTTAGCAACCGAATCGGAGGTATTATATACAGGGATCAAAGTAATTGACCTTATTGAACCCTACCTTAAAGGAGGAAAAATCGGATTATTTGGTGGAGCAGGTGTTGGAAAAACAGTGCTTATCCAGGAGTTGATTAACAATATTGCCAAAGCACATGCCGGGTTGTCTGTGTTTGCAGGTGTAGGTGAACGAACACGTGAAGGAAATGATTTGTTGCGCGAAATGCTCGAATCCGGAGTGATGTCATACGGCGATGCATTCCGGGAAAGCATGGAAGAAGGTGGTTGGGATTTATCAAAAGTTGATAACGAAGCCCTTAAAAAATCACAAATCTCACTGGTTTTCGGTCAAATGAATGAACCACCAGGAGCACGTGCAAGTGTGGCCCTTACAGGCCTTTCCATTGCTGAATCTTTCCGCGATGGTACAGATGAAGACAGTCAGGGTAGAGATATTCTGTTTTTTATAGATAACATATTCAGGTTCACCCAGGCCGGTTCGGAAGTTTCTGCACTTCTTGGGAGGATGCCTTCAGCAGTTGGTTACCAGCCTACATTAGCTACCGAGATGGGATTGATGCAGGAAAGAATTACTTCAACAACGCGCGGATCCATTACTTCCGTTCAGGCAGTGTATGTTCCCGCAGATGACCTTACCGACCCGGCACCTGCAACAACTTTTGCTCACCTTGATGCCACTACGGTATTGAGCAGGAAAATTTCTGAGTTGGGCATATATCCTGCAGTTGACCCTCTGGATTCTACTTCACGAATCCTTACTGCTGAAATTGTTGGAGATGAACACTATCAAACAGCACAGCGTGTAAAAGAAATTTTGCAGCGACACAAAGAGTTACAGGATATTATTGCCATTTTAGGAATGGATGAGCTTTCAGAGG
>JBEPYD010000511.1:0-3419 GCA_041641575.1 Bacteroidales bacterium | reverse complement strand
CAGCCACAGGCTTACCTTTATGCTTCAGCCCCTGGAAAGCCCCTAAAACTTTAGTAGCATTCTTTTCCTCTATTTCAAAAAAGGAAAAATTCCCCTTTATATCGATATCTCCAATAGCAATGTCTCGTTTCTGGGTTTGGTCGTTAACCATTCCGATGATTTTTTTAGGATCAATTCCATCCTTTTTCCCCAAACTAATGAAGAATCGTGCATAATTACCTTTGGGTTTGGTTGCTTTGGTTTCACGTGTTTTAGATTTTGACCTGCCAGATACTTTTTCATTTTTCCCCTTATCGCCTGCATTCAGATCAGGCGCATTCTTATAATACTCCAGAAACCTGTTAAATTCGAGCGAAACAAAGTGTTTGATAATGTCTTCTTTACTTAGCCATTCCAGCTTTTTATTTACTGTATCCATAAAGGGGGCAATCTGATCTTCATCTACAGATACATGTTCCATTTTATCAATGAGCTTAAAGAGCTGTTTTTGACAAATCTCTGCACCGGTTGGCACGGGCAAACGCTCACATTTTTTCTGAATAATTTTTTCTATCTGCGGAATACGGCTTTTTTCACGGTAATTAACAAGCGAAATTGATATACCATGCTTTTGTGCCCTTCCGGTTCGGCCACTCCGGTGAGTATACACTTCATTATCATCGGGCAGGTTGTAATTAATTACATGGGTAATGTCATTTACATCGATGCCGCGGGCTGCCACATCTGTAGCAACAAGCATCTGAAGGGTCCGGTTGCGGAAACGATTCATTACATGATCGCGTTGGGCCTGCGACAAATCGCCATGCAGGGCATCGGAGTTATATCCATCTTTAATCAACTTGTCTGCAACTTCCTGCGTCTCACGTCTGGTGCGGCAAAATACAATGCCATAAATATCAGGGTTAATGTCTGCAATCCGCTTTAATGCCTGATACCGGTCTTTTGCATGCACCAGGTAATACACATGACGTACGTTGTCGGCGCCAGCATTTTGAGCGCCCATGGTAACCTGAAGCGGATCTTTTAAATAATTTTTTGAGATGCGGGTAACCTCTTTCGACATTGTTGCTGAAAACAAGAGGGTTCTTTTTGTAGATGGGGTTTTTTCCAAAATGGTATCCAGCTCTTCCCGAAAACCCATATTCAGCATTTCGTCGGCTTCATCCAGTACTACTGTTTTTACATTTGATATTTTGGCTACTTTCCGATTGATCAGGTCAACCATTCGTCCTGGAGTTGCTACTATAATCTGAGCACCCGACTTGAGTGCACGAATTTGTGTGTCGATATTTGCCCCGCCATACACCGGTACAATCTGAACTGCCGGCAGATGTTTGGCATATGTTTGTAAGTCCTTTGTAATCTGTATGCAAAGCTCGCGTGTAGGTGCAAGTATCAGCGCCTGAACATTTTTATTGGCAACCTCAGCCTGCTCTAAAACCGGCAGGCCAAAAGCAGCTGTTTTTCCTGTGCCGGTTTGCGCCAAACCTATAATGTCTTGCGAGGAGTTGAAAATAAGGGGAATAATTTTTTCCTGTATAGGGGTGGGAGTGTTAAATCCTAATTCCTGAATACCCTTCAGGACGTTGGGAGAAAGCCCCAACTCGTTAAATGTGAGCATATTAAATTTTATAAAAAGTAAGCCGCAAAATTACTAAAAATTAAGCAGTTAATAACCTAATTGCCATCAAATAATAAAAATATATTTTAGCTTATCACTTTTATCAGGTATCAGGCATCAGAAAAATTTTTATATTTGTATTTACTGCTGATGGGTTATTCCAGAAACAAGCAAATGTAAAATATATATGTGTATATCAGGTACGTCTTATTTTGATTTAATTCATGAATACCTTGTTATTCCAATTTGCGGGCACTTATCTGATATTTTATTTAGAGTGCAAAGTGTGTATTTACAGTCATCTCAATAAGAACGATATATAATCACACAAAGAGTTGATTCAAATAATCAACTTCATTAGTGCATTCGTGGTAACGATCATTACGCATCAACAGTAACATGTATAAATTAAACTCATGTGTTAAAATCAAATACTTTTATGCATCAACCAAAAATTATAAATAATCTCGCTCTGGCAGCATTATCCTTTGGATTATTCTCCTGCAACACATCAGTGGAGGAAAAAAAACCCAATATTGTGCTCATTATGGCAGATGATATTGGTATTTCTGATATTGGTTGCTATGGAAGTGAAATTCAAACCCCTAATATTGACCGGCTTGCAGAAGAGGGTGTTCGCTTCACTACCTTTTACAACATGGCCAAATGCAACCCCACCCGCTCAACTATGCTTACGGGCCTCTATCAGGGCGGAGAAGGGGCAGTTCACCTTGCCCACCTGACAAAACAAGCAGGATATTACAATATTATGAGTGGCAAAGAACATTTTGACTCATGGGTGCCGGAATATTGCAGTGCCGAAAATGTATTTGATCATTCCTTTTATTTCTGGGCCACCACTGAATACTTTTTGCCTCCCTCCGGAGAATTTGAACGACCATTTTACCTGGAAGGTAAGGAGATACCGGCCAGTGAGATTGAGTACGAGAAAGCCCCCATGTATAAAACTGATTTTATTACCGATTACGCCCTCAAATGGTTAGATGAGGGTCTTGAAAAAGAGGATCCTTTTTTTCTCTACCTCCCTTACCATGCCGCGCATTACCCTTTGCAGGCAAGACCGGAAGACATAGCCAAATACCGAGGTACATATCTAAAAGGATGGGATTCCATACGACTGGAGAGATTTGAACGCATGCAAAAAATGGGCGTTTTGCCCGAAAACACCAAATTAAGTGAACCGGAAGATAATCTGAATAAGCTTAGGGGTCCACTGGTACCTGCATACACCGATTATTATCCGTGGGAAAGCCTTTCTGCAGCACAAAAAGATTCACTGGACCTTGAAATGGCTGTTTTTGCGGCTATCATAGACCGGATGGATCAAAACATAGGTAGAGTGCTAAAAAAACTGGAAGAAACGGGAGAATTGGAAAACACCCTTGTGATGTTCTTAGTGGATAACGGGTCGTGTCCTTTTTATTCTAACCGGTATGATGTTGCTCCGGGACCTGCTGATTCATACTGGTGTTTAAGGGCAGCATGGGCAAATGTTGGGAATACCCCATACCGCCAGTATAAACAATGCGGACACGAAGGGGGTAGCCATACACCTTTTGTGGCTTTCTGGCCGGGAGTAATTGAGCCGAATACCATTACCCATCAAACCGGACATGTAGTGGACCTGGCGCCTACCTTTCTTGATATCACAGGCACGGATTACCCTGACAGCATTAAAGGATTTAAAACTATTCCATTGCATGGAAAATCTTTGCTCCCAATTTTTAAGGGTCAGGAACGGGAAAAACCCGACTATTTTATATCGGGTTTAGAAAAA
>JBEPYD010000510.1:0-3421 GCA_041641575.1 Bacteroidales bacterium | reverse complement strand
AAATATGTAAAAAATCATTAGCAGGTTTGTAAATACGCAAAACCAAAAATTATGATAGTTATTCAATAACTCACCTTTTTACTAAACTAAACCAGTGCTATGTCAACAATTAATATGCATATCCTTCGCGCACCCTTATATTCCCTGGAGGGATCGACCCACGAGGGATGGCATTCCCTTTTAGGCATCAGACCGCTTTATTTTTGGATTTCAAAAGCTGGAAATTTATCAGCTTTCAAAAGAGTTGGTAAAGGATATTTATAAGTTAAGCAGTTCTTTTCCCACAGATGAAAAGTATGCTCTTGTACAGCAAATAAATAAAGTAGCAATTTCAGTTGCCTCTAATATTGCAGAAGGAACAAGCAGGAATGGTTACCAGGAGAAAATACATTTTATTAATATATCTTACAGCTCTTTAATGGAAGTTGTTTGCCAAACAGAGATAGCTTTTGAATTAGGATACCTAAAGAAGGATGCATTTGAAAATACTTCGAAAAGGCAAAAAAACTATCGGTAAAAATGAGCAACTATATTGCGTCAATCAAAAAAAGCAACATTTAAACCATATTTAAACAGTATTTTAGGTCCTGTAAAAATATTTAACCACTAAAATAAGGGTCGTAGCATTTATTACAATACTTTTATAAAAGACAGAATTCCAACAGCAGAACCGGCTTTTCCCTCCTGGAAAGTGATGAAAACATGATAAACACCGGTTTTATTGCACTGGAAGTTGAACGATTTATATTCCTGGCCTGTGGCAGCATTGAAAGTACTTCCTAAGAGGTTTCCGGCCTCAATAAGCTGAAGCACACCCTTACCCGGCGAAGACTCTGAATTACAAACGGTAAACCGATACAAAGTACCTTTTTTAAGTACCATGGAGAATTTTGCCACCGGAGGCTTCTCATCGGGTTTTGCAGCTTCCAGCTCTACCACGAAATCCTGAAGATAAGTGGCATCATCACCAGCACTGGCAGCACATAAGTCTACCAATTGCGATGCTGATTGTCCTTTTACATCAACAAAGCTGAAGGATACCATACATAAAAAGAATAATATAAGTGTGGTGTTTTTCATCAGGCTGAAATTTTTATCATGTTTTAAATTACAACGTAAAACCGTCATTAATTTCCGGTAATTTCGTTTCTTATCTCTTCTGTTACGGCAATAATCGACTCAAGTTGCGCTTCTGTAATGTGAACAATGCTTTTGTCATTCTGAATAATCATCAACATACCATCTTGTTCTATTGCCTGTGGCTCTCCTTTTTCGTAAGTTATCCGTACTTCTTCAAATTCATCTTTTATACGTTCAAACTTTTCAATGAGTTCCGCAAAATTTGGATCTTTTTTATAATTTTTTAGTATCAGCAGCAAGTCGGCAAGCATAAGCTTTTGTTCTCCAATTCTTTCGGCTATGGCTTCCCCGGGGTTTTCTTTGGCAACCTGTGTAGCCAGGTATAATCCCTCAATCCATACACCGGCCACGATAAGCGAACTCAAACTGCTACGGTTGTTTTCCCTAAGGTAATCGTCCATTTGATTAAAGCTGTGCACGGAGATATACATTAAAGAATCCAGGTTTGTATTGTTCGTTGCAAGCCGTTTGAGGGTGGAAAAGTCAAAAAACTGGCCTACCTTCAAGGCATCAGCAATTTTGGATATTGACCCAATATAATCGATAACCGTGGTGGTTTTATTATACATGTTCAGGTATCCAAGGTCAGCACCAAATATTCCAAGGGCCAGGGCCTGATCAAAACTGGTGTTCAAATCGTCGGTATTATCGGTAGTGGCAAGATATTTATTACTGTAAGGCACACCCATTGATTTTATAAGCGCAGCCATCTCAACCGGAGAAGAAATATTTTGAACAATATCCTCCATGGCTTCCTCTGAAACCTCTAAAGCTTCTTCATTTGCTATGGAGTCCGGAATTTGAAAATCTGCATCAGCATCTCCTCCTGACTGACAACTATAGATCATAAGTAAGGGTAGAAAGAAAATAATAAATCGCTTAATCATAATTCTGTATATTAGTTGTTTCGTATTGAACAAATGTATTAATAAATCAGTAAATTTCATCATTCCTGAAAGATCTCAGATTACTTTTTTTTGAATTTTATATTTTCAAAGAATCCGAGTAGCTTCTTAAGGTGCTCGTAATAAAGGGTTATGTATAAGAAGGTAGTCAGGAGCCAAATAATGGTTATGTTAAACCAGAATGTATCGTAATACCTGCCCATAAAGTGCTTACGTGGCGCATAGAAATGGCTGCGAATGTTGAAATATCCGGTTACATTCGGATCCTGGTAAATGGGGTCTATTTGTTGAACCAACCGGTTTTCATATTCCAGTATTTTATTTTTTTCAAACACTTTACGTACAATATCTGAAAGGCTTTCATTATGGTAAGCGTCTTTTGCCAGGTTAAATTTATCGGGAGATTTGCTAAGAACATAATTTATTCTTCTTTCTTTTTCAGCATTCGCCTGGCTGAATGCTTTTCCATAATATTTTTTCAGATCATCGAGGTAATCAAGTGTGGCAAATGCCACCTCCATGGTAAAAAGCTCAGGGGTAAGATTTTCAATATCATTGTATTTCACTACCGGAACCTCCTCCATCTGACGGCCTATTTCATTTTTAAGCAATAATAAGTGACCTGCGGTTTCTTTTACAGTGTCTTTAGCATCCATTTCATCAATCAATTCATCTACACGGCTGATTAATTCCGGAACATAGTATACCTGTTTGAAATCGGCTTCACTTTCCGCTTTTTCAATATCAAAAAAGTTTTGCTCAAAATCGTTGTCCTTATACTGCTTTACCATCAGCGCTTCATACGACCACTTGGTAACCATGAATTCGGCTATAAGCGGCACTTTATCCACGCTGCCAACGGAACGGTTCAGCTTATCAAAACTAAACATAGCGCCACTGAGTATCATCATGGGTATCATGAGCAGGGGAATAAGGATATAAATGGTTACTGCAGAGTTAAAGGATGCAGAAACATTTAATCCCAGCATGTTCGCAAATGCGGCTGTTGAGAACAATGCCATGAAATAATACAGGTTCATTCCCTTGATGCCCAGTATCCAATTGGCCAGCAGCACAAAAGTGATGGCCTGGATGGCAGAAATGGTAAAAAGAATAAGAATTTTTGAGGATAAATAACTGGACCGGCTTAGATTCAGAAAGCCTTCGCGTTTCAAAATCTTGCGGTCGCGGAAAATTTCTTCGGCACTTACGGTTAACCCCAGGAAGAGCGCAACAATAAGGCTCATGAAAATATAAATAGGAATATTTTCATTCTCCCTGAAGATGTATGCATTGGAGTTCGGATCTGCAATATAACGAATGATATAAGCAAGAATAAAGCCGAGCAGGGGTGCTTCCAAAAGGTTCAGGGCAAT
>JBEPYD010000509.1:0-3425 GCA_041641575.1 Bacteroidales bacterium | reverse complement strand
CCTCTTACTTTAACCCCCAAAAGAATTAGGCTCTATGTTAAATATAGTGGGTAATCAAATTTGAGTTTACCGCAGGTGAAATAAATCATGTTAATAAAATTAGATATCTTTCTATATCCTCTTGCCCTTTTTTTTGCCAACTGAATTTTTGAATTGAGCCCTTCCAATATTCCGTTATTAACTTTACTTTCAATATAATTAATGATACCACTCCAGTGCGCTTTAATAGTGGCTATAGCCTTTTGGAAAGGGAATATATTACTTTCTTGGGCTAAATCACACCAAAAAGCCAAATAACCTTCAGCTTCTTCTTTATCTTGTATATCCCAAAAATCACTAAACAATTCTTTAAGTCTATACCCTTCACCCAACTTAGGATACAACTCCATTAGGATATCCCTTTCTGTTTGGATTTCGGGTTTTAGTTTGTTTTTTAAAAACGTGTATTTATGTCCTTTAAGCATATCATTGCCATTCCTTTCTAATTTCCGTAATTCATCCATTGCTTTATTCACTTCTTTCATTACATGAAACTTGTCAAATGTAATAGCTGCATTAGGTAAATGGTTCATGCACCCTGATATAAAGGCAGGGGACATATCAATGCATACTTGCTCTATAGCATCAGTATCAACTTTTTTTTCTTCTAAATAAGTTACGCTTTCTTCTATGCATTCTGCCCCTTTTCCTTCTGTTGCAAACAACACCCTTTTTTCTTCCAAGTCAACCATGGTGGTTACGTAATTATGCCCCTTCTTCATCGAAGTCTCATCGAACCCGACTTTTTCCAATCCCTCAATTTCATCTTTATTATGAGCTATAGAAACCCAATAATTGAATACTGTCCACAACCGATTTGGATAGACCCCTAAAATCTTGGCAGCTTTGTTTACAGGCATTTCATTCTCTATTAACAACATAGAAAAGGCTTCAAACAATAAGGTGAACCCACTGCCTTTCCTTGCCCATGGAACAGGTTGCGTCCTTATTTTGCCATCTGCTTGTTTTATTCTGGGGACTTTGGCATGTAGGTAACATTTATGCTGGAAAAAATTAAGATGTTCCCAACTCCTTTCAACTGTATCATGGGCACTATATTCATCCCCATCTTCCATCTTAAAACGGTATCCTTTACTAAACTCCAAATAAATATCCAGTTGGGAATTTATTTTATCAAATAGTACTTCTTTAATACCCCATGGTTTCTCTAAACCTAAAGCGATCGAAAATATTTCTGTTGAATTTTGCATATTCAAAAATAATCATTTTTACAGTTACCCACCTAAATCAATATAGAGCCTTAATTTTAATAGAATTCTCAACTTCCGATTTATTAAAATTTATTCCAGCCTGATATTCCTTTTGGTTTAAAAATGCCTTTATTGCAAGACCTTTGGTGGTTTTTGTAGATTCAATATAATTCATGGCTACATCGTATGTGCGCAAAGGTACCCCTTCCCAATTTTTCGAAATAAAAGAAAACATTTTATGTTCTATTGGATTCCATTTTGAAGCACCCGATGGATAATGACATACTTGTATTTGAATGCCATAGACTGATGCCAGTTTGGTATAAAGGTAATATTTCCATCCATGTCTTCTGTAACCATTGCTTCCGCCGGAATCACAAAGAATTAATAGTTTCTTCATGTTTGGATAATTGGTGAATGCCATGCTTGTTAACCATGTTTCTATAGCGTCAACCGCAAATTCAGGAGTTTCACGACTTGTTCCCAAAACAACTGTTCCTTTATTGGTGAGTTTTTCGTAAATCCCGTATGGAGCAACTTTCCCTATGGCATTGGATAAAAAATCATGATCAAGGGTTTTTTCTGCTTCAATACAATATTTTCTGCCTGTGTTGCTAAAATTACCAATAAGTTCTTTTTTCTTGGTATCAACGCTTATAATTGGCTGGCCTGTATCTTCATATTCTTTGACTTTCGATGCAATGAACTGAAATTGTTGTTCCCTGTCCGGATGTTGTGTGGTGGAGATTGATTTCCTGTTTGATTTTAAAGAATATCCCAATCTTTTCAATGCTTTGCCTGCTGTATTTGGTGAAATGCCAACTTCTCTCTCTTGCAATGCTTTGCTTATCGAATAGGTGCTTTTCCTTGTCCATTTCAATGATTTGCCCATAGGGTCGCCTGCTGTTTCATGTTCCATTATTTCTTCAATAAATGCTAATATTTTTTCGTTTTTTTTAATGAAGGGCGTCCCGCACCGGCTTTTCGTACCCTGGTAATATCAATATCTTTGTTTAGCAGTTCCCGCCTGCCTTGCGATACCGTTTTGACATTTAGCCCCGTTTGATTGGCGATTTTCTTGTCCCCACCATAGCCGTGCTTTAAAGACTCATATCCAGCAAACAACCTTTGTTGCTTCTCGTTTAATAGGGACATGAACAAAACCAAAAATTCATCTGTGCCATCTTTGACGGTAACAGTGTTTTTTGATTTTATTTCCTTCTGTCGTAAATGAAACTGTGATTCCCCAATTGCTTTGGACAAGTAAATATATTGGTTGCCTATCTGCTTGCGGTCGATTTTTTGTGTTTTGTACAAATCCAGTACGGTATTAAATACCGGCACATGCAAGAGCCCCTCCAATTCACTTGAGGTCAGACCATGCTTGGAACTGTTGATGCTTTCTAAAACCGTGTTTTTCAATGTTCCGTACCGTGAAAAATAAATTTGGTTATAGCCCCATATACCGTTTTCATTGTATTGAGCAAGGCTATCCAAGGTATAATATCTGCCACAATGAGAGTAACTGGATTTATAAGGCAACTGTTTCAATTTTCTGAAAATGGTCATACGCGAGTTTGTCCGTAGCTCACCCTTTAATCCTGAAATGGTTAATACTACTTGTTTTGAAAATATCTTTACTAATTGATTCTCCATAATACATACGATACATTTATGAATAAAAAAATCCTGTTATTCACAAATGTATCAAATTAACAACAAAGATACAAGCTTTTTATCATCTAAATTACTGTTAGTTATAATGCCAGAAAAAGGAACATATATTTTACAATTGATACAATTAGTATCGTGATATGGTATGTTATTTATGAGCAGTACCTTAGTTGAGTAGTATTTCAACAATCAATAATCGATATCCTCTTGCCCCATACACAAGGTATACAGCTTGATTCGCCGCTTTTCTGCCGCCGCGGTCACCGCGTCCACATCCAAGCCACTCGGACAACCTTCTGTCCAAGAATCGCTATTATAACGGAGGTTTTCGCCCATGCGATCGCGCCACCACTTCGGGAAACCATGAGGCGGTGCATCCCCCACTAAAATCCCAAAACGGCAGCTATGTTCGCGCCATTTCATCTGCGTACAAGCATCATACACGCCCCGATATACTGCTTCTGCGCCATCTCCACCGCCTTGGGCTTGCAACTTATTAAT
>JBEPYD010000508.1:0-3431 GCA_041641575.1 Bacteroidales bacterium | reverse complement strand
TGATTGCTTAAAAACAATTTAAATAGTTGAAGAATTAAAATGGTTTCTGCTTACGTGAACACATTATTTAATACTTTTGTTGCAACAAAGATAAAGGAATGGAAGATTCAAACAAAACGTACCATTTAGGGCTGGTTTTAAGCGGAGGCGCCGCCCGTGGGTTTGCACATATTGGTGTGTTAAAGGCAATGCAGGAAGCAGGCATTGAACCCGATGTAATTTCAGGCACTAGTGCCGGAGCTATTGTAGGTGCTTTATATGCCTGCAAGCACAGCCCTGACGATATTCTGGAAATTTTCAGCAATTCAAAACTGATAAATTTTGTGGCACCCTCTCTCAATGGTGCATCATTTGTTGAGGGCAAGGGTTTGCGAAAAGTATTTGAAAACAAACTGACTGTTTCAAACTTTGAGGAGTTGCCCATTCCCATGTACGTGGGTGCCACCAATTTTAATAAAGGTGTTGCCACCTATTTTCATGAAGGACCATTGATTGATAAATTGATGGCTTCTGCCAGTATCCCTGTGCTGTTTCCACCGGTGGAAATAGAGGGTAATTATTACCTTGATGGGGGCATCGTTGATAACCTGCCATTTAAACCGCTCGAGGGAAGATGCAATTACACCATTGGGGTACATGTAAACCCTACAGGTGAGGTAGACCAGGCAAGCAGCATCAAAAATATCGCGGAGCGTACCTTCCATCTTGTGGTTTCTGCTGATATTCATTTACAAAGAGATCTTTTTTCTCTTTTTATAGAGCCAAAAGAACTTGTCAGGTATGGAATCATGCAGGTATCACAAGGAAAAGAAATGTTTGAAATAGGATATGAGGAAGGGAAAAGGGTGCTTGAACAACAGTCAGATCTTGTGAAAAAATTTAAAAATGATTGATTTATAAAAGAATAATCCGAGAGTTAACAGAATTTGGAATGGCAGAACAAAAGTTGAGTTTATACAACACCCTTACACGTAAAAAAGAAAAGTTTTCACCCCTTGCTCCTCCTTTTGCAGGGATGTATGTTTGTGGTCCCACTGTTTATGGTGAGCCACATCTTGGTCATGCACGTTCTGCCATTGTTTTTGACTTGCTTTACCGCTACCTGAGCCATTCCGGTTATAAAGTACGATATGTACGCAACATTACCGATGTAGGTCACCTGGAAAATGATGCAGACGAAGGAGAGGATAAAATAGCCAAAAAAGCCCGTTTGGAGCAGGTTGAGCCCATGGAGGTGGCACAGGAATATACAAACTCCTACCACGCAGCCATGCGTAAACTAAACAATCTGCCTCCTTCTGTTGAACCCAGAGCCTCAGGCCACATCATTGAGCAACAGGAATTGATTAGTGCCATTTTAGAAAAAGGCTTTGCTTATGAAGTTAATGGCTCTGTATATTTTGATGTGGAAAAATACCACCAGGAAAATAATTACGGAAAGCTTTCCGGCCGCGTACTGGAAGATCTGTTGAGCAATACACGCCAGTTGGCAGGGCAGCAGGAAAAAAAGTCGAACATTGATTTTGCCCTTTGGAAAAAAGCCGCACCGGAACATATCATGCACTGGCCATCGGCCTGGAGTGAAGGGTTTCCCGGCTGGCACCTGGAATGTAGTGCTATGAGTGCAAAATACCTGGGCGCTAACTTTGACATTCACGGGGGTGGCATGGACCTTCTTTTTCCTCACCATGAGTGTGAAATTGCACAAAATACGGCCACAAACGGAGGGGCAGGAGCCAAATACTGGATTCACCATAACATGGTAACCATAGGTGGTCAGAAAATGGGTAAATCCCTCGGTAATTTTATCACCCTCAGGGAATTTTTTAGTGGTGAGCATAAAATGCTTACACAGGCTTATTCTCCTATGACTATCCGTTTTTTCATGCTGCAGGCCCATTACCGAAGCACCATCGATTTTACAAATGAAGCTTTGCAGGCATCAGAAAAAGGGCTTAACCGCTTGTTTGAAGGCATTGCCGCATTAGATAAAATATCGCCACAGGGTAAGCAAGATGTTCTTTCCGATGAGTGGGAGCAGAAATGTTACCAGGCCATGAATGATGACCTGAATGCAGCCGTTCTTATCTCGCATCTTTTTGAGCTCATCAGGCTTATTAACCAGGGCAAAAATAATGAAATAGCGTTCAGTAAAAATGATTTGCAAAAGGCAAAACACATCATGCATACTTTTGCTTTTGAATTGCTGGGTCTGCGTCCGGAGAAAGAAACGGCCAATACTGAATTAACCGAAAATCTGATTAATTTTTTACTTAAGCTCCGGCTGGAGGCCAAAACGCAAAAGAATTATGCCACAGCAGACAGTATTCGCGATTATATGACAGAAATAGGCATTGAAGTGAAGGATACCCGGGATGGATTTGAATGGAAGCTGGTATAATTTTAGCTATGAGCAATTACCGCAGAAAAACATACACCGTAAGAATTGGGCAATTGCACATGGGTAGTGAATACCCTGTGCGCATACAATCAATGACCAATACACCTACTGCTGATGTTCAGGCAACCGTTCGGCAATGCATAAACATTGTGGATGCCGGAGGCGAACTTGTACGTATCACAGTTCCTTCGCTAACTGATGCTGATGCCGCGGAAAAGATTGTTGCTGATTTTCGTGCAAAGGATTATCAGGCACCATTGGCGGCTGATGTCCATTTTAATGCCCGGGTAGCATTAAAGGTAGCGCCTTTTATGAATAAGGTCAGGATCAATCCGGGGAATTTTGCCGATAAGCGTAAAAACGCGCTGAATTTATCAGAAGAGGAATACAAACAGGTATTACAGGGGGTAAAGAATGAGTTTTTATCCTTGCTGCAGGTATGTAAATTAAACAAAACCGCTCTGCGGATAGGCGTAAATCATGGTTCCTTATCCAGCCGCATCATGAACCGCTATGGTGATACACCCAAAGGAATGGCAGAGTCTGCCATGGAATTTTTGCGCTTCTGCAAAGAAGAAAATTTTACAGATGTGGTGGTTTCCATGAAATCGAGTAACACCCGGGTAATGGCTGATTCCACTGTGCTTGTTACGCAAATGATGGAGCAGGAAGATATGGCCTTTCCGGTGCATTTAGGTGTTACCGAAGCCGGAGAAAGCGAGGACGGAAGAATTAAATCAGCCATTGGCATAGGTGCTATGATGGCGCGGGGTATTGGAGATACCATACGCGTATCATTAACAGAAGATCCGGAAAATGAAATTCCGGCTGCCAAGGAGATCATTGATTTTTATAATTCCCCCCTTCCGCAGGATGCATCAATGGTCAGATATATATTTCCAATAACATATGAAAGTAAAAAAACCTTTTTATTGGGGGGCGATAACATTCCGGTAGTTATAGGAGATGTCTCTGCTGGTTCGGAGAAAATGCCTGAAACGCCTGCTGATTTTTATTTTAGCAATACATT
>JBEPYD010000507.1:0-3432 GCA_041641575.1 Bacteroidales bacterium | reverse complement strand
AGGATTTAATGAAAACGATTGTTATTTTAAATAGAGGTACTACCCTAAGTTTAGTGGTTAAATACTTTTACAGGACAAATACTGTTTAAATATAGTTTTAAATGTGGTTGAAATATGGTTTAAATGTTGCTTTTTTTGATTAGCGCAACATAGTTGCTCATTTTTACCGATAGTTTATTTGCCTTTTTCGAAATATTTTCAAATGCATCCTTCTTTATTTTTCCTAATTCAAAAGCTATCTCTGTTTGGCAAAATATCCTTTACCAACTCTTTTAAAAGCGATATATTTCCAGCTTCTGAAATCCAAAATACAACATATAAACTACGTTTAACTATATTTCAACTATATATAAACAAATGGCAAGTTGCCATTAAATTCGCGGTAGAACCTAAATAGAAACAGATTTATTTTTTTCTAAGAATTACCATAGTAGCACCAAAGCCATATTCCTTAAATGATGCATCATGGTATTCCAGATTTGCATATTTTCTATCGAGTTTTTTTCGTAGCTCGTATTTTAATTTTCCATTTCCCACACCATGAATAAAAACTATTCTTTTTATCGATGACTTAATAGCGCCTTCAAGGGCAGTTGTAAACCGGTCCATTTGTGCAGTAAGAATTTCTCCTGCACTTAGGTTTCGGTGGTCATCCAGAATTTCCTCAATGTGCAGATCTACTTCCTCTATATCTGGTTGTTTTGCTTTTTGGGGGGGCGTTTGCGGTTGTTTACTACCTCTTTCTTTTTGCTTACCTGCTTTTAAAATGGTATCTTCCGGCAGTTGCCTTATGTATTCCTCAAAACTTCCGGTGAGGATAATTGAATATGCTTTTTCTTTGAAAAAGTCTGTTTTTCCATACAGGTCAGTATTAAAAATATCAAAATTTTCCGGTGTAATGCGCATATTTAAGGTTTCATTTACAGGAGAATATCCCGTATGGAAAAATAATCCCTGCACCTGCAGATCAAATTCATTGTCCAGGGTATTTAAGTACACCGTGTCAATTAAAATCTTTGTATTATCTTCCAGCATGCCTGCACGCAAAAGTTTGGATTTATTATTTATTACCTGGTTCACAGCATAAAAAAGCTGATAATCAGAGTCATTGATCAGGTATATTTCACGCTGAAGCGGAAAGGCAGTGTTATCCTCAGGCATTACAAAACTAAGGTAAGCTTTGCCTTCTGCACTTTCATTAATTTGTTTAGCAGCATTAAAATAAAACTCTTCTTCGGTTTCTGTTTCAGCACCCGCCGGTTTGTATGATGCAGTAGAGTGTGAGGGCGAACTTGTTTCGTTATTTCCGGAAGGCCCGGCTTCATCAGGAATGAGCTCGCTTATGAGAACAGGTAGTTCAAAACCATCCTCATTCTCCACAAGTGCTACTTTATCATCCTGGAATCTTCTTATAATACCTCCACCTATATCATTTAAAAATTTAACTTTTGTTCCAACTTTATAGTTCATTTTGTTGTCATTTATGAGAAAATACACTTTCACGTATCCGGGCAAAACAATAATTGCCCGCTAAAAATCTTTAATCCTGCAAAATTAACTAAATTTACAGGATAAAATGAGTCTATGTGCCCCGAATTAAAAACAACAACTACCTCTTATAATTATAGCCTGCCGGATAATGCGATAGCAAAAAATCCGGTAGCACCCCGCGATCATTCAAAATTGCTGTTGTATAAAGAAGGCAATATAGAAGAAGATGTATTTTATCATTTAGAAAATCATCTTGAAGATAATGATTGTCTGGTAGTGAACAATACAAAAGTAATACCTGCACGTCTGCAGTTTTTTAAAGAGACTGGTGCGCTTATTGAGATTCTGTGCCTGGAACCGGCCCATAATGTTTCTTATGAATCCTCGTTACAATCTTCTACGGAAGCTACGTGGAACTGTATGGTAGGAAATTTGAAAAAATGGAAGGAAGGTGCATTAAAACTTGCTTTTAAATGGGAGGGAAAAGATTACGAGTTAACTGCAATGCTTGATGAAACCAACGGGCACGTTCCGGTGGTTCATTTTAAATGGGATGCACCCTGTAATTTTTACCAGTTGCTGGAAGTGGCTGGAAATACACCCTTGCCTCCTTACGTGAACAGGGAGGCAGGCACTGAGGACCGTATAAATTACCAAACATATTACTCCAAAAATGAAGGTTCAGTAGCGGCACCTACTGCCGGTCTTCATTTTACACCCGATGTGCTTCATAAACTAAATTTAAAAGGCATACAACTCGAGGAACTTACGCTTCATGTAGGTGCAGGAACTTTTACACCGGTAAAAGCTGAGCATATTCAGGATCATCAGATGCATCAGGAATATTTTGAAATTGAAAGAAAAACGCTCGAAAAACTAAGTGATACTAAGGGAAGCATTGTATCTGTTGGCACCACATCTATGCGAACGCTGGAAAGCCTTTACTGGATAGGGGTAAGGTTTATTATTGAAAAAGACTTTGCTTTTAAAGAAATGATTCACCTTGATCAGTGGGAAGCTTATGATTTACTTGATCATGTGGAATATGAAAAAGCTTACGATGCCGTGCTGGCATATATGCACATACATAAACTCGAACGTTTCAGGGCACAAACCCGTTTGATGATCACTCCCGGTTATCATTTTAATGTGGTGCAAAAACTCATCACAAATTTTCATCAGCCGCAAAGTACATTGTTAATGCTTGTTTCGGCATTTATAGGAGAGGATTGGCGAAAGGTATACCAATTTGCCCTAGAGCATGACTTTCGTTTCTTGAGTTACGGAGATTCTTCTCTTTTAATACCCAGGCTATAAAAAAAACCGCCCTTTCTTCCGGGGCGGTTTTAAACCAATTAAACATTGTAAACCTAAATTAACCTTAAACCTAAAATCCTAATGTTATTCCGGCAAAAAACATTGTTTTAATTTCGTCGCCAAAACCAGCCTCAGGGCTGTTATCAAACAATAAATTTTTTCCTTCCACAAATACCCTGCTTTCATTCCAGATTTTATATGACGCCCTGGCATTTAAAATGATCTTTGAATTCACCTTATCTTCTGCATTGGCTTTAGCTGCAGCAATTGCTTCAGGTGTAGCCGCCAATGGTCGATAATAGCGGTTATATGTTTGTGATCCGTAAAAATAGGAGCCTAAAAATAGCTCTATCTTTTCTGTTGGGATGTAGATAGCCGTTAATCCACCATAAAAAGAAGGTGTGTTTTTATGCTTCATATCCACTGTATCACCTAAAACAGTTACATGATTTGTCAGGTTGGTAACCTGGTAGGTGCCAAATGCCTTTACCAGGATTTTATTAGAAACTGAAAGGCTTATGGTAGCAGAAACACCTGTTTGCCTTGCAGTTAATGGCAGGTTCTCATAGTATAAAGGATCCTCTGCATATATAGTATCCGGCAAAGGAGTGCCAAGAGCATTAT
>JBEPYD010000506.1:0-3436 GCA_041641575.1 Bacteroidales bacterium | reverse complement strand
GTTAGAGCACCTGACTCATAATCAGGTGGTCCCTGGTTCGAGCCCAGGTGGGACCACAAGAGCAAGAGTGTGGGTAATGAGTGAGAGCTTGTTGTTTGCACTCTTGTTGTTTTACTCGCACCCTGCCTCAAGTGTTTTTCACTTGTGGCGATCCCACCATACCCCGGAATACCTTCCATGGCGCACATTTCTAATACGTGGCAAATTTTAATTTTGGTGGAAATTTCGTGCAAAACCAGTGAAATAGTGTTTTAGTTTGTGCTTTCCATGATGTTTAATAAGCACCTTAAAATTTAAATATAAATTTAACAAAACATCATCCTAAGGGTTAAATAAAATAAAACCCTATGAGAAAAATCACATACATTTTTAATATCTGTTTATTGCTGTTTTTATTTCAGCTACAGGCGCAGGATACGCTTAAGCCTTTAGGCTCTGCCCTGGAAAATTTTGAATATCCATACACGGTGTCTTATATTGAATTAGAAAATCAGGATGAAAGACTTCTTTCCATGGCATATATGGATGTAAAACCTGACAATCCAAATGGTAAAAATGTGATGCTGCTGCATGGTAAAAACTTTTGTGGTGCCTACTGGGCAGAAACAGCGGCAGATTTAGCCAAAGCAGGATTCCGTGTAATTATTCCCGACCAGATAGGATTTGGAAAGTCCTCGAAACCTGCAAACCTTCAATATACTTTTCACCTGCTGGCCATGAATACTAAAATATTACTCGACAGCCTCAAAATTGAAGATATCTCCGTGGCAGGTCATTCTATGGGTGGCATGCTCGCTACCCGGTTTGCATTGATGTATCCTGAAATTACCCGTCAGTTAATCCTCATTAATCCCATTGGATTGGAAGACTGGAAAGTAAAAGTTCCTTATCAGCCTGTGAATTACTGGTATCAAAATGAATTGAAAAAAAACTATGACGGATTGAAAAAATATATGCAGGAAAGTTATTATCATGGGGAATGGAAACAGGCTTATGAACCCTGGCTGCTCCTGCAGGCCGGCTGGACGTTGAGCCCGGAATATCCGATAATTGCATGGAACTCTGCCCTTACGTATGATATGATTTTTACCCAACCCGTATTGTATGAATTTCAATATCTTGAAATGCCTGCTCTGCTGATCATTGGACAACTTGACAGAACTGCGCTCGGAAAGAACCTGGTTTCAGCAGAAGTGAGAAAAACATTGGGAAATTATCCTGAACTTGGTCGTGCCACCCGCGACAGAATACCTGAGGCTACACTTGTAGAGCTTGATGGAGTCGGTCATCTCCCACACCTTGAGGCTTTTGATCGTTTCATTCATCCGCTTTTAGAATTTCTTCAGGAATAAATGCTTCCCGGGGTACGGAATAACCACAAGTGACAGACTTTCTGAAAAGGGTTTTTTACGAGATTCTGATCAGTAACCCTTCGTTGCCTTTAACATGAAGGGGACTTTTAATCTTCTCCCCTACCCTTTTATGATTGCTTGCAATCTCCACCACGCCATGTATGGGATTTGAATGCGTAAATGAAATGTCTGTGTTACCCATATTCAGTGCAATGATAAATGCTGTTTCTTTATACTGCCGCTTGTAACACATAAGTTGATCTTTTACCCCCACCGGATGATAACTCCCCCCATGAAGAGCAGGCTCTTTCTGCCTTAAGGCGATTAACTTACGATAAAACAGAAGCAGTTCATGTGGCTTATCGCTGAGGTTTTTTACATTATTCGTTTGGTAATCACTGCCAACAGGCAACCATGGCTCATCGTTTGAAAATCCGGCATTTTTACTGCCATCCCACTGCATTGGCGTGCGCTGTGGATCACGCCCCACACCAATGCCCGGTTCACGAAATTCCCTGGGATCCTGAATCTTCTCTGAAGGGATTTCCACATCTTCCATGCCAATTTCGTCGCCGTAATACATGGTTGGTGTTCCGCGCAGGGTAAGCAACAGCAATGCTGCATTAAACAACTGATCTTTTCCTATCCTGGCTTTAATTCTTGCCTTGTCATGATTTCCCAACACCCAGTTGGGCCATCCCTCTGCAGGCAAAGCCCCTTCATATGTTGAAACCAGCTGGTTTATCTGCTGAGCATCCCATTCAGTGGATACCAGGTGAAAGTTAAAAGGGAGATGCACACCGGCATTCGGCTCTTTTCCATAATACATTACCAGTTTATCCACAGGCAGGTATATCTCTCCTATAATCAGCCGATCGGTGAATTCATCCACCACCCTTCTCATCTCCTCTACCACATCGTGCACTTCCGGCTGATCATTTGAAAAAGCGGCTATGAGTTTATCATGATCTGGCATTCCCTCATGCCATTCTGGATTGGGAGGGTTATTTCTTAAAAGTTTGTCTTTGATAAGATACCATAAAACATCCACCCGAAAGCCATCTACGCCTTTTTTGAGCCAGAAACGCATTACATCCCACATGGCTTCCCGCACCTCCGGGTTGTACCAGTTTAAATCGGGCTGTTCTTTTAGAAAACTGTGACAATAGTACTGCCCCGTATGGCTGTCTAATTCCCATGCACTTCCGCCAAATTCGCTGCGCCAGTTATTGGGCGGGCCACCATCATCGGACGGGTCTGCCCAAATGTACCAGTCGCGTTTTGGATTATCCTTTGACTTGCGGGCTTCCATGAACCATTCATGAGCATCAGAAGTATGGTTGGGTACCAGATCCATAATTAACTTAATTTCCCGTTTGTGAAGCTCATGGAGCAGGTGATCTAAATTTTCCATGGTTCCCAAAGTTGGATGAATGGCCCGATAATCAGAAATATCGTATCCAAAATCTTTCATGGGTGAAGGATATACCGGCGAAAGCCAAACAGCCTTTACACCCAGCCATTTAAAATAATCGGCCTTTTCAATTATGCCGGGTAAATCGCCAATGCCATTACCGGTAGAATCTTTAAATGAACGTGGGTATACCTGGTAAATAATATCTTTCTGCCACCATTTCAATGTATGTGAAACTTCCATAAAGATTATTTTTTTAAGATATGAACTTCATGATTACCAAATGATCAACCTAACGGAAAATCTCCGGTAAAACAATTTAAGGATGTTGATGTAGGGCACATAAAGACATGAATTATCTGTACTAAAATCAATACTATTCTTTGTCTTTTCTATCGTTCCGGATGATAATATTCTTTCAGTTTGCCTTTAAACCAGCGAAATCCATACGGATTTAGCTTAACAGGACCTCTTTTTTCCAATTTTTCATATTTGTCATCTGCAAACATTTCATTCAGTTCGCTTATATCCTGATCCTCTAATCCAACCCGACATTCATGTGGCTGGTCAGATAAGTTATGGAAAACAACAGATATTTCCTTGTTAAGCTTGCTGGCATGACACATTATGCAATCTGTGCCGGTTTCGAGGAAAAAGAAGTTGCCCCTGC
>JBEPYD010000505.1:0-3445 GCA_041641575.1 Bacteroidales bacterium | reverse complement strand
GTGCTCTTCCGATCTACAGCAAATTTGTACTTGGAATAGTACTTATCGGTGCAGGTGTTTTAGTTATGTTACGAAGTGCCGGGTTATTGCCGCCTATTGCAAGGGAGATATTCTTCTCATGGCAAATGATATTGATTGCAATTGGAACAGTATTGATCACCACAAAGGGAAGAAATCCCGCAGGGTTTATCCTTGTAGGAATAGGTGTTGTATTTCTTATTCCTGAAATTGTATATATCCCCTACGAGTTCAGAAGGCTAAGTTGGGGGCTGATTTTGGTGATTGCCGGTCTGTTTTTTATTTTCCGTTTCCGCTCCGGTTCGTCGGGGAAACATACGTTCTCCTATCATCAGGGAACTAATGCCAATGATGTTATTGATGATGTTTCTATATTTGGCGGTGGAGAGAAAATTATTCATACCAATAGCTTTAAAGGTGGCGATGTAGTTGCCATATTTGGAGGATCTACCATTGATCTCTCAAAAAGTGAGCTTGCAGAAGGTACCCACGTGCTTGAATGTGTAAACATTTTTGGGGGAACCAAATTCATCGTACCACCCCACTGGAATGTAAAGGTTGAAGTAACTTCCATTCTGGGAGGTTTTTCAGATGAACGAAGGAATTTCACAGGAAATGGAACAGATAATTCTAAATTGTTGATAATTAAAGGAGTTGCTATTTTTGGGGGTGGCGAAATTAAAAGTTTTTAGTAAATGATATCTCCAATTTTAAGCAAAAGCAGGCATCTTAAACGTTATTTGCTTATCTGGCTGTCCATTGCTGTCATTCATTTTCTGGTATTTTATAGTGTTTATAAAATTGATTTGTCGCTGGCAATTTTTGATGCACTTGTTTTTAATCTTTTTTTCGCAGGTTTGGGCTCCGGCATTTGGTATCTTGTATTGTACAATAATCCGGAGCAAAAGCGCTATATTGATTTGCTGATAAGTCATTTAGGTGGGATGATAACCACTATAGCCATTATGCTTGGCATCTCTTATTTGTTGGTAAAACTTTTTATGCCTGACCAGGACAGCGCAGAATTAATAATGGAACAGTTGAAATATGGGCGCATTTTTCATATTTCTTTCTTTTATATCCTTATTGTTTCATTTTATTATTTATATAGTTATGCTGAAAACCTGCATGCCAGGGAATTGGATGAGGCAAACCTGAAAACCATGATGAAAGAAGCTGAATTAAATATGCTCAGGCTTCAGATAAAGCCGCATTTTTTATTTAACAGCTTAAACTCAATAGCAGCTCTTACCCGTAAAGATCCCAAAAGTGCACACAACATGATACTTGAATTATCGGACTTTATTCGGTATACCCTGAAAAATAAAATTGATGAAAAAACTACCTTACAAAAAGAAATAGAGAACCTGCGCCATTATATAAATATTGAACATATACGGTTTGGTGATATTCTCAGATATGAGGAAGAAATAGACCCGGCTTGTTGGGGAAAGTTTTTGCCACACCTTATATTACAGCCACTTGCTGAGAATGCTATTAAATATGGGGTTTATGAGTCAACCGAACCTGTTTTGATTCATCTTAAGTGCACGAATAAAGAAGGCTTTTTCACAATTGAGCTCTCCAATAATTACGAGGAAGAAAGTAGCCCCCATAAAGGAGAAGGCATAGGCTTAAAAAACATTAAAGAACGTATGAGGCTGGTATATGGTAAATCGAATCTGGTTTTTATTTCAGATGCAGGGGGGCGGTTTACTGTGAAATTAAATTTTCCGGATACAAATTGATCAATCAATGGTTTTTTAAGTTTTCCTATAGCTTTACCAGAACTTTATTACACATTAATGATGATGTCATCTTCAATGTTGCAAAAACTTATAAAAGTGAAAAAACTTTAGCTTTTTAAATAAATTGCAAAAATGAATAAAAAGATCCAAGTAGTTATTGCTGATGATGAGGCATTGGCAAGAGATATTGTGGAAGACTATCTCCAAACTTTCCCTGATGTTGAAATAGTTGAGAAATGTAAAAATGGTTTTGAAACCATAATTGCCGTTAATTCTCATAAGCCTGATATTTTATTTCTTGATATCCAGATGCCAAAACTTACTGGCATGGAAGTAATGGAATTGCTTGATGAAAAACCAGTAGTTATTTTTACTACCGCTTATGATGAGTATGCTATAAAAGCATTTGAACTGAATGCAGTGGATTATTTATTGAAACCTTTCAGTGAACAACGTTTTGCAGAGGCCTATAAAAAGGCTGTTGAAAGAACAGCTAATGCTGTGGGCGATAAACGCCCGGATTATGAAAAGATGTTGCCCGGTGAAGCTGATAAGACACAAGCATTAAGCCGTATAGTTGTAAGAAAAGGCTCTGCCATACATGTAGTTCAGCTGGACCAGTTACTATTTGTAGAAGCCCAGGATGATTATGTGATGCTTCATACCACTGATGGTAAGTTTTTAAAACAAAAGACCATGAAGTATTATGAAATAAATCTTCCTCAGGAGAAATTTGTGCGTGTTCATCGGTCCTACATTGCAAATATAGATTTCATTGCCAAAATTGAATTATTTGCCAAAGATACATACCTGGCGATAATGAAAAATGGTGAAAAGCTGAAAATAAGTGCCAACGGCTATAAAAACCTCAGGAGTCAGTTTAATTTTTAAATGCTCCAAATGTGCTTAGAAAGTACTTAAATGATGACAGTTTTATTTTTGCAAGAAATTGAAAAGCTGGTTAATCATGTTTTAAATTCATTGTTACGCTTCAAATTAACCGTAAAGAAATCATCAGCAAATATGGTAAATCGAAAGCATTATGAGACCTGCTTGCCGGTGATCGCTTAGATGTAAGTAAACTTGCTTTTGGACCTAAAATCCCTGAAACCCCATTGTCACTGCCTCTGATGCAAAAAAACCATACCTGGTTCAGCCAAATAAAGTTAACTGGCATGGATACAATGGGATTACAAACGTTTAAAGGGTTCTAAAGAGGTTGAGTGTTATAATACTGTTGTCTTTAATTGCCCGGTGACAGCATACAACTCATCAATTCTTATTTGTTTATAAATGGTAAGCCAGAGGAAGAAAAACCTGGGCAATTTATGGCCTACCATGTTACCAGCAAGGATCCAATTAATAAAAATGTATTGGAACGCCTCAATATTGAAATGACAAATTCTAATCCACAATATGGATTATGCCCTCATTTTGATAAGTAATTATTAAATTGTAAATTACTGCACGAAAACGGTTACCAATTGAACAAAAATGATTAAAGAAATTTGCCATGACATTGCTTAGCACCTTATTAAGATCAAAATGACACGCTTACAATTTATTTGATTAACTTCCAACTTTAATATACTTTAAAATGCAAAACAGCAATTATGATGAATTGAAGCTACTTGGTAACCTGGTTGATTCAATTCAGCAGGGAGTGATTATTTTAGATA
>JBEPYD010000504.1:0-3459 GCA_041641575.1 Bacteroidales bacterium | reverse complement strand
AGCGCTATCAGATCGCGCGCAATATCTTTTACCTTGCTCTTGGTGGTCTGCTTTAGTTTTTGCCATGCCCCCGTTCCGAGTTTGTATATTTTGGGTGCATCACCATCCTTGCTTTTGTATTTGGAAATGCGGTGCAACGAGTGAATGCTTACATAAAGCACATCATTGTCGCGGTAAACGAGGCGAATGGTCTCCTGCATTTTTCCATTTACCTCAATTTTTTCCAGTCCGCCAAATTTCCCAATGCCATGATCAATATGCACCACGTAATCTCCCGGATGCAAATCGGTAAGCTCTTTAAGGGTGATGCTGTCTTTCCGTGTGAAACGGGTATTTACCTTGAATTTATGGTAGCGTTCAAAAATCTCATGGTCTGTATACACGCAAACCTTGGCATCATTTTCAATAAATCCTTCGTGCAAAACGCCATTTATTTCCTCGAAAGAGACATTGTGGTTCGTGGCTTCAAATATCTCCCTGAGGCGTGCAAATTGTTTATGATTTTCTGATAGTATATATATATGGTATCCCTGCTCTGATTTTTGGTTCAAATCTGCCGCCAAAAATTCGAAGTTTTTATGAAAAACAGGTTGTGGTTTTGTATTGAAATTTATGCGTTCCGGTATTTTTTCATTTTGCACCCCGAATTCAACCACCAGTTTCTTTTTTAATCCTTCTTTGAATTCGAATCCGGCAAGTAAACCGCCATTTTGATGAGACTCTTCCGTCACCTCTTTGGCTTCATTAGCCATGGAGCCTTCAAAAATCTCCTGGATGGTATTGGATACAACTTCAGCATTTTTTGTCCAGATAATGGTTTTTTCCGGGATATAATCTAAAAAAGAAATATTTTTTTCTTCCAGGGTAAGCTGAAGCAGGTCCGGTACCACATCGGCAGACCCGATTTTTTCTCCGGAGAGCTGCGTTTCTATATCAAATAAGCGGATGGAATCTATCTCATCGCCAAAAAAGTCTATCCGAAAAGGGCTTTCTGCTGCAAAGCTGTAAATGTCTACTATGCTTCCGCGGATGGAATACTGTCCCGGCTCGTACACGAAATCCACCAGCTCAAAACCATAGGTTACCATTACCTCATTTACGAAATCTATAGAGAGATTTTCTCCTTTTTTAATGGACAAAGTATTTTCGCCCAGATGTTTGGTAGAAATTACTTTCTCACTGATGGCTTCCGGGTAACTTACAATTACCGCCTTTTGCCCGGACGAGATTTGGTTTAAGGTTTTGGTGCGTAAAATGGTGCCGGCACTGTCCTTTTGCCTGTATTTTGCTGATCGTTTATAGGAGGAGGGGAAGAAAAGAATATTTTCTGTAGGAAACAGCTGCTGCAGGTCATCAAAAAAATAGGCAGCAGTTTCCCTGTCATCCATAATGAAAAGAAAAGAACTTTCCGTTTGGCTTGCAGAAATGCCCGCTACCACCGAAGCAGAAGAACCGGCAAGTCCATGTAGAAAAAGTTGCCCTGACTGGTTCTCCCGACACACGGAAACAAGCCGGTTTACACCTTCATGGTTTTCATATTGCTGAAGTAATGCAGAAAAACTCAATGGCCTTTATTTATTTTTTAACGGGCACGAAGTTAGTGAAAAACAGGTCTTCAAAAAAGTATTATTCCAGTGCGTAAATTTCTGAAGAAGAAATGATGGGGAATCTAATTAAGAAGTATGGTTTATTTCACGCAAAGGGTGCAAAAAAAATACCCCAGCCCTCAGCTCTTTCGAATTTGCAATCCATCGCCCACCCGGCTCTTTCGGATTTGCAATCCAAAAGCTAATAACTATGGATTTGTAATCCATCATTCATTCACTCAATCATTTCGATGTTTAGCGATCTTTTTGCTTGCTGTTAAGCGTTTTTGCGGCATCCCTTCGCACACCCTTTGATCCCTGAAGGGACGGGCCACGTGTGATGGCTTTCCCCTTTAGGGGCCAGGGGTAGGGCTGGTAGCAGACAATTGTAGCTTGCGGAGAAATTAATTAAAACGGATTTTCGTTGCTGTAAATACATTTCACGCAAAGGGCGCAAAACAAAAACACACAAAAACCGCAAAGTTTATAACTTATTGACCACCCTGTGAATATTATCTTTTAAGGTTCTGGAATTGAAATTTATTAACAAACCTAATTTAATGTTTGAAAGTTTTAGGTAAGTAAGCAGCTGTGCAAAATGGACAGAAGCAACGCTTTCCACTGCCTTAATCTCTATTATCACTTTATCCTCGATCAGCAGATCAAGCCTGTAACCAACTTCCTGTTTTACCTCCTTATATATAAAAGGCATTGGTACTTGTTGCCGAACCTTAAATCCAATTTCTTGTAAATCATATGCCAGGGCATTTTCGTATGCAGATTCTAGTAATCCTGGGCCAACGCTCTTATGCAATTCAATTGCTGCACCTATAACTTTGTATGATATATCATTTTCAATCACCAATTCAGTTTTTTTCTTTGCGTTTTTTGGGTTTCTGTGATTTTGCGATTTTTGGGTGCAAAAAATAAGACAAAACTAATTTTACCTCAAAGGAATATTTACCCCAAATTGGCCTTATTCGCATTCAAACAAAAAATCTTCAACTTCATCTACCATTGCTGATGAACCCACAACAAGGGGCACCCGCTGATGGATATCTGTGGGCTCCATCTCCATAATCCGGTTTCCTTTTCCATCCGTGGCTTTTCCGCCCGCTTGTTCGCTTAAAAAAGCCACCGGGTTGCACTCATAAATCAAGCGAAGTTTGCCATTGGGATCTTTGGCTGTGGGCGGATAAATAAATACACCGCCTTTAAGCAGGTTTCTGTGGAAATCAGCTACCAGGGAACCGATGTAACGTGAAGAGTAGGGGCGGCCATTATCTTTGTCTTCCTGCTGGCAGTATTTTATGTAACTTCGGATACCGGGAGAAAACCGCTGGTAATATCCTTCATTAATGGAATAGTATTTTCCTTTTTTGGGTGTTTCTATTTTATTATGTGATAAACAAAACTCGCCAATGGAGGGGTCAAGGGTAAATCCCGTAACGCCAAGCCCGGTGGTATAAACCATCATGGTAGAAGAGCCAAAGATAATGTATCCCGCTGCCACCTGTTCGGTTCCTTTTTGCAGGAAGTCTTTTTCTACCGGTTTTTTACCAGATTCAGAAATTCTTCTGTACACGGAAAAAATGGTTCCAATGCTCACGTTCACATCAATGTTGGAAGAACCATCGAGGGGATCCATGCACACCACGTATTTGCCATCATTTGAAATTTTATTATCAAAAGTTATAATTTCCTGGTTTTCTTCTGAAGCCACGCCGCATACTTCTTCGCTCCACCCCAGAATAGAGATAAATTGCTGGTTTGCATATTCATCGAGCTTTTGAACATCTTCGCCCTGAATGTTTGTTTGTCCGGTTTGCCCCAGGATATCGGCCAGACCGGCTTTGTTCACTTCGCGGTTTAC
>JBEPYD010000503.1:0-3472 GCA_041641575.1 Bacteroidales bacterium | reverse complement strand
AGCCTCGTTTTCAGATGGCTGTATTTCATGAGGCAACAGGGATTTTTCATTATTATCCTGAATATTACAGGATGAAATTATAATAATTAGAGATATGCAAAAAGTATAATTTTTCATGTCAATATATTTATCAATACGCAAAGATTCTATAAATCGCTGAACTTCGATTATAATCAAATATTAATTTAATGTTATTTTTACGGATAAACTTAAAGATGAAAAAAACTTTCAAGCAAAAATTTTTTACCTGGAAAGTGATAGAATATACTTGCCTTTTCTGTTAATAATAGAGATATTTGTAACTTGTTTTACAACCAGAGAATTTATTAGTTTCACTAGATTTTGACTTATCCTTTAAATTATAAAAAATGAAATTTGGTTTCTTTGACGATAAAAATCGGGAATATGTAATCAACAACCCGCAAACACCCTGGCCCTGGATAAATTATTTGGGAAATGAAGATTTTTTTTCATTGATATCAAATACAGCGGGAGGTTATGCATTTTATAAAGATGCAAAATTTCGTCGCCTTACCCGTTATCGTTACAATAACGTGCCCATGGATAATGGGGGTCGGTATTTTTATATCAAAGAAGGAGAAACCGTATGGTCACCAGGATGGAAGCCTGTAAAAACATCCCTGGACAATTATGAATGTCGACATGGATTGAGTTATAGCCGCATTATTGGAGAAAAAAATCAACTTGAAGCTGAGACTCTTTTCTTTGTTCCCTTACAATCCTGGTGCGAAGTTCAAAAAGTTAAACTCACAAATAAAAGTAAACAGGTCAAAAGGTTTAAACTGTTTTCATTTATGGAATGGTGCTTATGGAATGCAGAAGACGACATGAATAACCTGCAACGAAATTTAAGCACGGGGGAAGTAGAAATAGACGGATCCACTCTTTTTCATAAGACTGAGTATAAAGAAAGACGCAATCATTATGCTTTTTATCATGCCAATGAACCTTTACAGGGATTTGATACTGACAGAGAGAGTTTCATGGGACTATATAATGAATTCACTATGCCCCAGGCAGTTGCAGACGGAAAGCCAGGCAACTCTCACGCTCATGGATGGTCGCCCATAGCATCACATTACTTTGATCTGGAATTACAGCCCGGTGAATCAAAAGAAATAATTTTTCTTTTGGGCTATGTTGAAAATGAAGATGAGCAAAAATGGGAATCAAAAAATGTAATTAATAAAACCAAAGCCCGCCAAACCATAGAGAAATTTAATACAAGCAAAAAAGTTGAATCTGCATTTGCTGATCTTAAAACATACTGGAGTGATCTGCTAAGCCAATTTTCTATAAAAACTGGTGATGAGAAACTTGACAGAATGGTGAACATCTGGAATCAATACCAGTGTATGGTAACTTTTAACATGTCAAGATCGGCTTCATACTTTGAAGTAGGAATTGGTCGGGGAATGGGATTCCGTGATTCAAATCAGGATTTAATCGGCTTCGTGCATCAAATTCCTGAACGAGCACGACAAAGAATTATTGATATTGCTTCTACACAGTTTGAGGACGGGGGAGCCTATCATCAATATCAACCCCTTACCAAACGTGGCAATAATGCGATAGGTGGAAACTTTAACGATGATCCCTTATGGTTGATACTTTCCACTACTGATTATATCAAAGAAACCGGTGATTTTGCCATTTTAAAAGAACAGGTTCCTTTTGATAATGACAATTCAAAGGCAAAACCACTTTTTGAACATTTAAAGGCATCATTTTATCATGTAGTAAAAAATATAGGACCGCACGGTCTCCCACTCATTGGGCGGGCTGATTGGAATGACTGCCTGAACCTCAACTGCTTCTCAAAGGATCCAAACGAGTCGTTCCAAACCACAGAAAATCAAAAAGGCGGTTCGGCCGAGTCATTAATGATTGCTGGTTTATTTGTAGTATATGGGAAAGAATTTGTGAAATTGTGTAAACAAACCGGACATAAAGATGAAGCAGAAGAAGCCATGATGCACATAAAAAATATGGAAAAAGCAGTAAAAGAGCATGGCTGGGATGGAGATTGGTTTTTACGTGCTTATGACTACTATGGACAAAAAGTAGGAAGCAAGGATAATGAAGAAGGTAAAATATTTATCGAATCGCAGGGGTGGTGTTCCATGGCAGAAATTGGTAAAGATGAAGGTATGGTCACCCAAGCACTGGACTCCGTGAAAAAACATCTTGACTGTGAATATGGCATAGTGTTAAACAATCCTGCATTTACGCGCTATGTGATTGAATATGGTGAAATTTCAACTTACCCAAAAGGCTATAAAGAGAATGCTGGTATATTCTGCCATAACAATCCATGGATTATGATTGGCGAAACCATAATTGGCCGCGGAGAACAAGCCTGGGATTATTATAAAAAGATTTGCCCTTCATATCTTGAAGATATCAGTGAACTGCATAAGACAGAGCCGTATGTATATGCACAAATGATTGCGGGTAAAGATGCGGCAAAACCCGGCGAAGCGAAAAACTCATGGCTTACCGGTACTGCTGCATGGAACTTTTATGCCATTACCCGTTACATTCTGGGAATTCGGCCAGAATATGATTCCTTAACCATTGACCCATGCATTCCGGCTGCATGGGAAGGATTCGAAGTTACACGTAAATTACGGGGAACTACCTATCACATCCGTGTTAGCAATCCTGATCAAATATGCAAAGGTGTATCGCATATTGATGTTGATGGAATGGTATACAAATCAAAAAGTATCCCCTTATCGAAAGAAAAAGAGGTTCATGTAAATGTTGTTATGGGACACAGTTAAATACGGGTAACGTACCCGTATAAATTTCATATTTTTATTGATTTATTATTTTTCCAGAATATGATATCTATTTACCAAATTTATTGTAATTTATTGTAATCCTTTTCTTATTCATCCTTATTAATTTAGAAGGAATACTTTCAAAATTAGTAACCACTAAACCCGATATATTAAATATTTTGTTTTTGAAAGCCCATAAACTGTGCGGTTTATTTCGTAATCAAATCCCACTTTCAAAATATTGCATGTGTAATTGCAATTGCTCTTCTATTATTTGATGGAGTACTGGAAAGTAAATTGTGGATATAAATTTGTCTCCACTATGTTTTTACAACCCAAATTGTAATTTGTATATCAACTTCTTTTTCCTTTCATTTACATTTAGCACATCGCACAGGAGATGCGCTATTTATTAGCGTTTTACATATAAACCGATGATGAATATAACTAAAGACACTAACATATATCACTTTAAAACCTCCGCTTTCCTTATGTAATTTCATATATTTGAATAAGTATTGTTTATTTTAAAATTACTACGAGTATCATGTCAACAATTAATATGTGTACCCTTCGCGCACCCTTTAATTCCCTAAAGGGATCGACCCACGAGGGTTGGCGTTCCCCATTAGGGGTTGGGGGTAGATGTGGTAAGGGGATATTTT
>JBEPYD010000502.1:0-3481 GCA_041641575.1 Bacteroidales bacterium | reverse complement strand
GTTTGATACACGGATTTTGAAATTTGGCGGCTCATTTATTATGATGCCCTGATAATGGGCAGGATCTGTAACATCAGTGGAGTCTGGATTAACTTTAATCAAACAATGATCAAAAAAATAATTCATATCTCCACCATCTTCCACAGAAGAGATTAATATTTCTTCGTTTCTGTTACCATAGATAATGGAATTTTTAAAGTTGGCAACTTCCAATGCCCCTGGGTATAGCACACGCTGCACCTGACCGTTTTCATCCTGCTCAGGAATAACAACAAAATTTGAAAGCGCAACCGCCGGCTCAGTCCTGTTTCCATATGCACCATAAAAGTTACCTATCGTGGTATGGGTAAAATCGTAATAGCCGCCCCGGAATAATGAAAGCGAGTATGATCCGTTATTGGCCAAAACAAGGTTCTCGGCCAGTATCACCGCACCAAAAGCATATATGCCCACGCTTGTGGTATTTTTTATCACAGAATTTTGTATTGTGAGATCCGGAAAGGTATATTCGCTATACAAACCTATCTGCATTCCAAGTGTACTGTTTTTAACAACGCAATAATTCATATAATTATCGTGGCTGGTGTGTGTAAATACCATCAGTCCCCACTGACCTGGAATATCCTGGTAAAGTTCTTCAAGCCGGTCTCCCTGAAATACAATTTCATTTTCATAATTTCCATTTGCTTTAAGTGTACCACCCACTAAAAACTGCGCATTCCTGTGCATGTGTATTTGTACGCCTTCCTCAATGGTTAAAGTTGCACCAGTATCTACATACAGGTAATTATATACAAGATAGGGTTTATCTGCCGTCCAAACCTGGTCTTCTTCAAGTATGGCATCCTTAAAAAAATGAACATCCTGCCCGTAAGCCAGCAGGTTTATATCCTGCATGTTTCCGTTGGTAACAAATATAATGGAATCAGAAATTACCATTGGGGTGTTGGCATTGTTCGGATCAATGGTTACCTCAACAAACACATACATACTATCCTTAGGATTAATCCTGATGTTCTCCACGGAATTGGACATGTAACCATCTACATTTAACCTGAATTTGGATTCACTACCTCCGGCTACATATATCTTTGAAATTTCTATTGCATCGTTATAAGGATTGTAAATACGCAAATTTTTGGTTGTAGAACCAAAAGTTGTGAAAATGGTATCAAAAGAGATGGTATCTGTGGAAAATCCCAGGCGGGCATCGCCTTTTTCATAAAAACGCTCCTTCTGGCATCCTGTAAAAACAAGAAAAACTGCTGCCAAAAAGAAAACGACAATTGTACACCCACGCATATAAGAGATATTTTACATTTTGAATTTAACGTGTAAAGGAAAGAAAAATTATGCAATTCTTCCCAGCGTACTTACTGATTTTATGAATAAGTGCGAAAAAATAATTATTCAGAGATGCCAACGGGATCCACCAGTTTAATATTCTTTTTTTCAGATAATTTCCGCAGATAATCCTGTATCTGTTCTGTTTTGGGCTGGGTAATGGTTGAATAGCTTATTTTTACCGGTTTGTTGCTGGTGGTTAGATGAAACTGAATGCTTTTTTCTCCAAACACAATTTCGCGTATGAACTTTATTTGCAACACTATGGGTTTACGAAATGGTTGATTTTTTATCTCTATATAATCTCCATGATGGAAAAGATATAATGATATATGGCCGGTTCCCCAAAGCAGGAAAAAAATTCCTGCCAGTCCGAAAACAACCGGAAAAGCCATGTTTACCACTGTTGGAGATTCAAAAGTTTTAAAATTTAAATAATAAAGGGCATATCCAAGGTATATAAACCCACCGGTTATCCGGAATTTTTTACTCCACAATTTTTCAGAATCAATAAAAAATATTTTTTTCTTTTTAGGTGCAGATTGTACTTTTGGTGTACTGTTTTGTGCCATAAGGTGTATATAAATGAGTGCTAATTCTCTTGTACATGGATGTGATGAAAGGCATTGGCCTTTGTTAAATTACTATTAAAATAAAGCTTCCATGTTGCTTTTACTGAAAAATATATGTATGTTTGCCTAAATTTTAACACAAAAGATGCTTACGAAGTTTAAAAATATCAATAATTTTTTCTTTTATTTTTACTTTCAAATAACCTGACGGGATTATTTGCAATACGATATTGTCTAAAAAGTCCCGTTTAAACGGGACTTTTTTTTGATTAAAAAAACTCAAAGATCAACATAAAAACAACTTTAACACAAATGGAGAATACAATTTCTTCCGTAAAGCGGATAGCCATACAGGGTGGCCTGGGAGCCTTTCATGAAATAGCTGCCCTGAACTATTTTGGTGATGAACCCATAGAAATTGTACCGACCAATACGTTTAAAGATCTTTTTCAATCCTTAAAGAAATCAAAGGCCGATTATGGTATCACGGCCATAGAAAACTCACTTGCCGGAAGTATTTTACCCAATTATACCTTGCTTCGTGAATCGAACATGCGTATTATTGGCGAAATATACCTGCGCATAAAGCAAAACCTGGTAGCACTACCCGGGCAAAAAATTGAAGACGTTAAAGAAGTTTTTTCTCATCCCATGGCAATTTTGCAATGCCAGATGTTCTTTGATAAATATCCGGATATCAGGCTGATAGACAGCATTGACACAGCATTGAGCGCGAAACGGATAAAAGAAGAGAATTTACAGCACACGGCTGCCATTGCCAGTAAACTGGCTGCAGGCAAATATGGTCTTGAAATAATAAGCGAAGGAATTGAAACCAACAAGATGAACTATACCCGCTTTTTGCTGGTAAAAGATAAAAACGGAAGTAAACCCCATATTGAGGGAGTAAACAAAGCTTCACTCCATTTTGCGCTGGCACATAAAATTGGCAGTCTGTCAAAAATTCTCTCAATCCTTTCATATTACGACATCAACCTTACCAAGATACAATCTATGCCCATCATAGGGCAGGAATGGGAGTATCAGTTTTATGCTGATGTTATGTTTGATGATTATGACATATACCAGCAATCACTTACAGCCATTAAGCCCTTTACCAGCGGTTTAGGGGTTCTGGGAGAGTACATTAAAGGAGAAACAGTATTTGAATAACATTTAAACTTTTTTATTATTATGGGAATAGATCTTACACTGGACAACAATTTTTTCCCTGGCCTTTCAAACCAAAGGCCACTGGTAATTGCCGGGCCATGCAGTGCTGAGTCTGAAGAGCAGATGATAACAACAGCGCAACAACTACAAAAACAAGACATACATGTATTCCGTGCAGGAATATGGAAACCACGCACACGCCCTAATGCTTTTGAAGGTTACGGCTCACAAGCTTTGCCATGGCTCAAAAAGGTGAAAGATGAAACCGGCATGTTTGTTTCCACTGAAGTGGCAAACGTAAAACATGTGTACGAAGCATTAAAGTATGGTGTGGATATGATCTGGATTGGCGCCCGTACTTCTGCAAACCCATTTGCCGTGCAAGAAATCGC
>JBEPYD010000501.1:0-3484 GCA_041641575.1 Bacteroidales bacterium | reverse complement strand
ATTATATATCACGGTGCGTTGCACCTACCTTTGGTTTTGTATTAATTGTTACTACAAATATTTTGCGGCTCTGCCGCTTTTCTAACAATATTTTATCCTGTTCATATCACGGGCTTTGATCGGATACCCCATATTAAAATAATATACATAGCTAATCGTTATTTTGCAATGGCTATAAATAACAATTTATTTTTGATTTTACTTGTGTTATATTGTTTTTTTTTTAGATTTGTTTTTAATAATCGGCCGTTACGTATTTATAATTGTAAAACATAAAACAAATCCAAATGAAAAAGTATTGTTTCCTTTTCGAAATCATCTCTTGTGTTATTCTTTTCACAAATCCACTGCAGGCGCAAATAACGGTGAAATCAACCGGTGAAATTGGAATACATACAGATAATCCCACTTACCCTATTCATATACATCAAAGTACAAAAATTACTGTTCCCAAAACAAGTTTATGCACCGTAGGCACAAGAGAAGGATTTTTTAATTCTGTAAACCTTGACTAAAATGAATATCCGATTCACCTCATTTATGATGTTATTTACACTTTTCATGCATTCATGCTGTACTCAGAAAGAATGTGGAAGTACATTTGATGATAGCGTTATATTATTAGCCAATTTTAACCACAATGATGTAAACCGAATTTCTATTTCGTCATATAGAAAGAATGGTCTGTTCACTTCCAAAATTGATAGTGCTATTTTATCTGCTGACACGAATTTTAGTAATGTGAGAATTCTTTTCGAGATTGAAATTGATAGTTCCATTAATTATAGCACTCTATGGATTCCTTTTGATTTAACATCAGGGAAAGATTATATACTTAATTTTTTAGATATTAATGAGAAGTATTATATCACCAATATTAACACAATAAGTGAAGAATGCAACACCTGTTTTTTAACACAGGATTATTATGAAGTTCTTTCAAATTATAAAGTAAACGATAAAGAAAGACAATCATCAGATATTGAAGTCTATAAAAACGATTAATTGTAAAAAAAATGAAGAAAATAATATTATTTGCAATAATTTTAAATTCAACACTGATCTTTGCGCAAGATTGGAATGATTCAGAGAGTTGTAATATAAATGTGAATGACCCAGCCTAAAGCACCGTAGGCACAAGAGATAGTTTTTTTAATTCTGTAAACCTTGATTAAAATGAAAATCCGATTCACTTTATTTATGATGTTATCAACGTTTTTGATGCATTCATGCTGCACTCAGAAAGAATGTGCCAGTGCATTTGATTTAAAGGAAATTCAACTTGAAGGCTTTTCCTTGGAGGAAACCAATAATATATCAATATGTTCGTACTTAAAAGGAGGTGGATTTACTAAAGCCATTGATAGTACAATTACTAAATCTCGTACTTACTCGGGTAATCCGGATGATGATTTAATTATAACAGTTCCTATTGTATTTAATTCTGAATTTGATTATAAACTCTTCTTTCATAGTTTGGATTTAACTTTTGAGATTACTGAAATATCTACTATGTCAGAGAAATGCAATGATTGTTTTCTAACCACAGATAGTTATCTAAAACTATATAGTTACAAAGTAAACGGTAGATTATATCAAATGTCATCATTCCTTATTGAAAAACAATACTAATGGAAATTATGAAAAAATATTTAATTCTATCACTAATTTTAATCTTTAAGCTATCCAGTCTTTAATCTCAAAGATGGGGACTAGCAGAAGATTGTCATATAAATTTGGAAAAAAATTATTGAAAAAATAATCAAACAATGAAAGCGCTAACTATTTTTGCAGTAATTACTTTTTTATGTAGTTGCTCATCTATATATATTCCCCAGGCTCCCAATATTCCATTACATAAAGAGAAAGGGGAAACAAACCTTAATGCTGGTTTAAATACCAATAGTTTTATTTTAAGTGGCTCTCATTCAATAACAGACAGATATGCCATTATTGGAGGTGTTAATGTTTCTTATGGGAATGTATCAGAAATGAGTGATATTGGTGATATATTCTATAGTGGTGCAGCTTTCTCTATTATTCCTTCTGAGAAACCTTTTAAACATAGTGTCATAAGTGTTGGAGGAGGTTCGTTTAAACTTCTTAATGAAGTAGGTGTCTTGGAATTATATGGGGGTATTGATTTAGGGAAGGCCAGAGGTCTATCAAATAATAATTTTAAAAACCAATATGGCAACATTTATCTTCAATCAAATATAGGCTTTAGAAAACCTCATTTTGAACTTGGAGGAATGGTAAAATTAAATGGAGCCTACATGCATTATCAGTATCCTGATAACTATGATATTATTCAAATAAATGATATTCCTGTTTTTTCAATACAATGGGGCGGTATTCTAAGAACAGGTGGAGAAAAAATTAAATTCTGGGTTTCACCCTCGTTTAACTATAGCCATGCTTTTGTTAACAATAATTATAAAGAGATGGAGTTAGATTTGAACAATGGTAAATTCTATACATTTGGAAATATATCAATTGGTATTAGTTATAGGTTCTAGGAACAACTTTGCCAACACGCAATAAAAACACAGGGCGGTAAATGCTAAATTTGAACGAAATAACATTTAATAAACGGTTTGGTAACTCGAAAGACAGGAGCTTTGAAATCCCTGCGTTTCTTATTGCCAAACGATATATGATGCGTATACTTTAGCCATCCCTTCGCTGGGCTGCATTTAGTAAACATAAAAGTCAACGCTTCAACCAAACTTGCAGAATAAGCAGTCCAACTGGTTATTGTTGGCACAAATTGAAAAGACTTGCGCCATGCCGGGAGTTGCTAAAACCAAGGCGGAAGAATCAATCCATATCCATCCTTATAAAAAACTAAACCCCGGAAATATTTTACCGGGGTTTAGTTTTTTGTCAAAGAACTCTTATTTTCTGTTCTTATTTCTTTTCTCCCTGAGGGTAATCTGTTTACTTTCTCCATTTTTGGAAACCAAAGCCTTATCATCACATTCACCCTCACCATAATTCAGCATTACCGGGGCTTCATCATTTAAATTTATGGTCACCGTGCCGCTTACAAAATGCAAACAGGTTTTCAGTGCTTTTAAATTTGAGATAGTCCGGCTATAGGTATCGCCACGGAAGTTCGTTCCTGTAGAGGTTCCGTTTATAATCCAGTAATCGTCGCTTAAATCGTACCTGTTTTCACCAAAGTAATGCAAACGTGTTTTTTCAGCGTTTCTTGTTACAACTGTTCCATCTTCAAATGTCAGTGTTCCATTATTTACTTCCACCAGGTATGTGATTGCAGTGCTGTCCTCATTAAATCCCTGACTTACGATGCTATGCTCTCCTTCCACTTTAACGTCATTAATGTAATACTCACTGAAGGTAATAATACGGGTGGCACCGGGCATATACCGGGGGCCGCCAAAATGTTTAACAAAAATCTGTCCGCTTCTTTTCCGGGTACGGTTATAAACTTCATTCTCACATTCTCCGCTATAGGTGA
>JBEPYD010000500.1:0-3494 GCA_041641575.1 Bacteroidales bacterium | reverse complement strand
TTAATGGTATCGCCTAAAAGATAATGGTCGGCCGTTCCGTTAAACCAGATATATTCAGGCTGTATACTGTCTGCCCACACAAAAGATCCTTTAATACTCATATAATCTGCATGCCCGCCATGGTCACTCTCGGAATAGGGTTGTCCGTCTCTCAGTTTCCCGGCCTCAGACCAGTTCCAGGCCATTTTTGTTGGGTTGACTTTGGCATAAACGGGGATATGGCAGGCCTGGCAAGATACTTTGGCGAAATGGCGGTTAAGTAAATCGTCAAAATGCGGGGTGCTTGTATGGCATTGCTCGCATGTGGCACGTTGGATATCGTTAGAGGAAACAGAGTAAAGTTTCCCGAGTATCTGGTGGTTTTCTGCTGTATGGCAGGCAACACAAGACATGTCCAGTCCATTGGCAGCCATATGTACATCCACATCCCTGTCAGCATTGGCAAGTGCGGCTTCCAGGTCGCCGTGTTTTACATTGTTGCCCCCGCCACCAAAATAATGGCAGCTTCCGCAATTCGACTTTTCCGGGCTTCCCACACTCTGGGCTACCCTCGTTAGGTTTACAGTACGAGCCGGATACCCGGCCATGGCCGAGCCTTTTTTGTATTCTTCACTATTGTCATGGCAAACCATACAATCAACATTTACGGCATTGTTAAATTCGAACTGATCATTTGTCATCCCAAAGCCTATATGGCATTTTGCGCAAAGCTGTTCATTTGTCTGCGCACCAATGCAGAAATTATTGATTACATTTTTTTTACCAATGGCACTTACTCCTCTGCCTTCAACATATGAAACCCTTTCCCAGTTCCAGTGAGAAGAAGCCATTACCTCCTTATGCCTTTCTGTATGGCAGCTTATACATGCTTCCGTAACCTCCTGCGGTGTTTGGAATTCCCTTTGGAGTTCAGGTAGTTTACTATGATCAATGGATGAGACTTCTTTTATTGCATATTCTTGTTTAAGTCTTTCTAGCTTAAGATTGTAAATTTCCTCTTCCTGGAAAAGTTTTGCACCAATTAATAACACAAGTACAATTACAGAGATTAAAATGATGGTCTTTTGCATGTCCGGATAAATTTCATTCGAATAAATAATTATTTAAACATCAGTCTTTCAATATAATAAGGCAATATCTTTTAGGTTTGTGCCTTGAATACCATGGAACCCTCATAATTTATTAGCTTCGCTCACCGTGTTCGCCTTCAGCTATATTCGTTGCGAAGCTCAACGTACTAATGTTCATGTCTTTGTTGTGAACATTCGCGCATGCGGGTTTCACTTGTATTATTTATTATCCAAATATATATAAATATCTAAATACAAACATACGTTCTTTAAGTTATAAATAAAAATATTTATAAATATAATCAAATGCATCTGAAATACAGTATATTATACAACTATGTTTTTTAGCACTACATATAATTTATAAATAATATAAATAAAGAACCTTGTGTAAATTTGTTTTTAAATTTGATAATTCGTTTATCAAAAGCGACATTACCTGAACTTTCTGCCAAATATTTACGGGTACTATTCTATTAATTATTTTTATATATTAACCTAATACCTGAAATTATGAAGAAAGTTTTGAAAATTATCGGATTATCGGTGGCGGGAATTATCGCCCTCGTTCTAATTGTCGGTTTACTTTTACCTAAAAGTATGCAGATTGAACGTAGTATTGTGGTAGACGCTCCTTCTGAGGTGGTATATCCGCACGTAAGCAGCCTGAGAAGTATGCATGCATGGTCACCATGGGTGGACTATGACCCGGAAATGAATGTTATTTTTGAAGGGGATGATGGTGCAGTGGGATCCGTATATCGGTGGGAGGGAAATGACGATGTAGGCACAGGATACCAGACCATAACTTCTGTTACTCCGGAAGCCATTGAAATGGACCTTGTTTTTATTGAGCCCTGGCAATCGAATGCAAAAACCTATATCTTACTCGATAATGAACAGGGAAAATCTAAAATTACCTGGGGGTACAAAGAAAAAACACCTGTACCTGCCAATATAATGATGAAGGTAATGGGCGTTAAGCCTATGCTTGAAAAGGAATTCGATAAGGGTCTGGTAAGGCTGAAGGAACAGGTAGAGGGTTAAACAGAACTTTCACGATTTTGAAATTCTGGTTTACTTCGTCTTCTTCAAAAGATATTTTTGTATTTTTATCATCAAAAATCATCGTATAAATGGAAAAAGCGAAGACCTGGTCAAATGGAAAAGAGAATTTCCGGATTACTTCTGTTAAAGATGGAATTGTGGAAATATATTCGGACACGGGAGTAGACTTTCTGAAAATTAAACCCGGTAAAACCGGATATGTAGCGGAGGAGATTCTTGATATTTTCCTTCAGACCGATTTAAAAGATTTCAAGAAGATCCAAAACTAAATCAGCGTAAACCAGCATTAAAATAAAATCCGGACAGCAATATTACTGCCCGGATTTTTACCTTTTTAACATCATTGCTATAATTACAAAATTTATGCCGGCAACTTTGTTTTGCTTAGAAAAATTATTTCTATAGCTTTATGCCTGAAATATTTTACATACTGAATCATGCATGAAAAAGAATTATTTACAGGTTTATCCCGTTATTATTGAAATGATTGTTTTCATGAATGTGTTACTCCGGAAAATCGCAGAATTATTACCTAACAAAATGGCGAATTCCCGGATATTTATTTAAAAACTAAAACATAAACAGATGAAATTCCGGCTTTTTAGAAGATCTTTATTTTTGTTATTCACAGGTTTTGCAATTATCATAAGTGTGGGTTGTAAAGAAAATGCTGCTGACCAGGTTGTTGGAAAGTGGAAGGTAACAGGAGAAGAACGTGTATTAGAGTTTACTGAGGAAGGTTATTATAATGTTTACCTGAATGGGGAAAATATTTTTCAGGACATTGAAGGCTATGGCAGACTTCACTTCAGTGCAGAAAATACCAATGACAGCCTGTATGTTTTCGTTCTGGATGAAACTATGGAAAACCAATTGCTGAAAGCATATATGCAGATAGATGGTTCAACCATGACCATGACTGTTTTGGGTGATGGCAACGGGCAGGGAAGCAATACAGATGAGCAAACAGTGTTACAAAAAATTAATTAAGGGTTGCAAATATACCCCAGCTTCAAAGTTGCACCTTGCAAGCCCCGAATTTGTGATCTTTCTTTTCATCCTCTCCGTTTTCTTCGATTAATAATTTGGTAACTTCATAAAATATCAACCGTGTCCTTCATTCAAAAATATTCATCGGTAAATGGGATGGGCAGATAACACATAATTTTTTAATAAAAGGTATATCGAGATAACAAGATAATGGTGCGTTATGAGCTGTAAAAAGCCGGACAATGAAAAGTTAGGTATATAAAATGCAATAACTTTGCTCAAGATAATTCAAAACTACCCATTTTATTCTCGAGCAGAAAAAGGACTGCATAAAAAAAGGCCTCATTTGGAATAATGAGACCTTTA
>JBEPYD010000499.1:0-3495 GCA_041641575.1 Bacteroidales bacterium | reverse complement strand
ATGCCTGACGATAAACGGGTGATAAATGAATTTTCAAGAGTGGTTGATGAAATATCAAGCCGGTATTTTGTTCTCAAGGGTGAAATATTAAATAGCCTTGCAGATTTAGGTCAAAACAACCAACCGGCAGAAAATATAAATATCCTCATTCAGTTGATGCGGGGTGCAGAAGATTTCGAATCCAACAGCCAAAAAGGTTTGATGCTACGGAAAGTGAATCGTGCATTTAATAATGATGATGAATTTTTACGCGCATACTTCAACTTACTGGAAGAAGTTGACGACAACCTGGAAGGTTACAATGTGGTGCTGGATCTGATAAGGCGGAATGAAATAAATGAAAAAGTGGCAAACTATATTATTGAATATGCTGAAGAATTGCTTGATGATGAATTTCAGCATGCTGCCGGGGCCGTGCTGCGCGAATTAATGCCCAAAATGGAATTTACTGACCTGCTGATTTACAGGTTTTTTGAAGTGGTAAAAGATATGGACCAGAATGGAACCATTGAGGAAATATTGCGCCTGGCTACTCAAAATGATGACATTATGGGCCATGACAAAGCCATACCTTTAATCATTGAAGCCATGGATGAGATTTCCGTTGATATTGAAAAAAGCACATTGCTGATGCGGCTGAAACCATTTGTTAGAAAATCTGACGAGGGGACATTCATGTATCGTGATGCAGCTGAAGACCTGCAAAGTAATTATCTGCAATATAAGGCCCTGCAGGGCATGTAAACCATATAAAATTCAACAGGAGCCATTTTTTAGTGTCTCCTGTTTCTCATTTTACCTCAGAATTTAATACTTTTATCATTCCAACCCATAAGCCATAAAGTGTGAATATCCGAACGATCATTTATTTATTGGCAGGCTCTTTAATTGTTACAGTAATCCTGTATTTTTATTTTTTTGTGGGGCATGCTTCTGAATTCTCCCTGTTTGGCAGTTTGGATATCCTGCTATGGGCATGGCTGGGTTTTGCCCTTACGGGATACGCGCTTCTATTTGTCAGCACCCGTCTTACCAAAATATTCTCCTGGCGTACGTCACTGGGCCGGCGTTTTTTGGCCGGCTTCCTGAGTAATCTTATCATCACATTACTCATCACCTTTATTTTTATTTATCTCTATTCATTATTTCCTGATGAGCGCAGACAACTATCCTTTGATGAATTTCTGGGTAGTGATTTCAGCTCCAAGCTTATGGTATTGCTGGGCTTCCTGGTTTTTGTTTTCACACTTACCGATCTTTCCGTGTACGCATACTACCAGTTTGCTGTAGATCAGATTAAAAGCCTGCAGAACAAACGCAATTTGCTCGATTTACGTTTTGATGCACTGAAAAAGCAATTAAGTCCGCATTTTTTATTCAATTCACTGAATACAGCTTCCGGAATGCTTTACCGCGATACGGTTGAAACCGAAAAATACGTCAGGGCTTTGGTTTCATCATACAAACAAATATTTGAACTGGCCGATTATAACCTGATCTATCTGAAAGAGGAGCTGGAAATTCTGAAAACGTACAAATACCTGCTCGAAATCCGTTACCAGGATGCCGTTAACATAAATGTAAATATTCCCGAAGATGCCTTTCAATTTAAAGTACCGCCACTGAGTTTGCAGTTATTGGTTGAAAATGCCATTAAGCACAACCTTGTAAGTGATAAAAATCCGCTCGCAATTGAAATTTATGCAGAAGATAATGATTTTGTAGTTGTAAAAAACAACCTTAAAGTAAAGCCCTATCTCATAAATGTTGAAAATAAAATTATTCAAAACCCAACTGCTTTATCCACCCATACCGGGTTGAATAACTTAAAAAGCCGTTATGATTATTACACAAATAAAAATATCACGATAGAAAAGAATTCTCATTTTATTGTAAAGTTACCCCTGCTTAGCATCCGCGATGAAGAAAAATTTAGTGCATAATATAATCTTCCGTATTTTTTCTTCCATTGGCTTTGGTTTTATGGCCTATGTTTTGATTCTGCTTGTGTTTGACAGCCTTGCCAATCTTCAAAACCTTTTTATCGGACATGAACTGCTGGTGACCATTACAGGCACAGCCCTGGTATTTGAATCATTACGCATTTTAACACTGTTAATAAACAGAAAGCCCTTTGGGGAAAAGGGAAACCAGCCATACTCGTGGATTTTAAAACATCTTGCGATTGGTTTGCCCATTACCGTACTGGTAACCCTGGTGGTTTTTGGTACTTATTTTAAATTTTACCTGGGTTATTCTGAATTTAGCCGGGAACTCTGGGTTTTTAATATCATTTTTTTACTTACAGCTGTTTTTTACCTTGCCTTTTATTTCAGTTTGTTTTTTATGCATCAGCGAAATGAAATTGCCATTGAACGGGAATACAACCTCCACCAGAATCTGGAATATGAGTTCAGAAGTTTTCAACGCGAAAACCGGCCTGAGCTGTTTTATTTGTTATTTGAATCCTTGTTAATTCTCATTCGCACCAACCAGCACATGGCTGACCGGTACATCGATTGTTTTTCTAAAGTTTACCGGTATATTATTGAAAGCCGAAAAAAAGAGCTGGTGCCGCTGCAGGATGAAATTGACCAGGTTTCCAGATTGCAGTATCTTTTGAATTTTAAATTTGAAGACCAGTTAAAATTTATCACCAAAGGAGCCGGGGAATTTAAAGAGGCCTTACTCGTGCCCGGATCCTTACAAATTCTTACCGAACATATTGTTTTCTCCACCATCATTTCCAAACGTACGCCCCTGGAGGTGCAGGCCTCGGTGCAGGATGATTATGTGGTGTTAAGTTACAAACTATTTGATGCAATAGATAAAAAACTTCCCGAAGATGATTTGATGAAGATTAATGAAGCTTGTTTTTATTTTATGAAACGAAAAATTGAATTTCACAGAAATAATGAAGAGAATAATATATACCTGCCTGTGCTTTCCAATATGAACGTTGAAGAACTTGAAGAATGAAAACTTAAAAATAGTATATATGCGTGTGTTTATTATTGAAGATGAAAAACCTGCCGTTGAAAAACTTACGTCGTTTCTTTCTTTTTATGATCCGGACATAAGCATTGCTGGCGTTGCCGGCACCGTGCAGGAAGCTGTAACCTGGTTAAAAGAAAATGAAACAGGCACAGATTTAATATTTATGGATATTCAACTGCCCGATGGCATTAGTTTTGATGTTTTCCGCCATGTGAAAATTCATACGCCCATTATTTTTACCACGGCTTATGATCAGTATGCCATTGAAGCCTTTAAAGTGAATAGCATCGATTACCTGTTAAAGCCCGTGAACTATGAAAGCCTTTATGCCAGCCTTGAAAAACTAAAATCGTTAAAGGAAAATGTTTTAGGAACCAGGGACCGGTTAAAATATGAGGAATTGAATGATATTGTATCGCAATTTAAAAAAAGCTATAAAACAAGGTTTATGATTAGGGTAGGGGACCACATCAAATCCCTGACCACGGAAAAAATAGC
>JBEPYD010000498.1:0-3523 GCA_041641575.1 Bacteroidales bacterium | reverse complement strand
CTTTTTAGGAAAAGGAAACAAGGTTATGGGGCGTAATAAACCTGCTTTTATCCCTTGTTTACGTGCTATTTCTACTGATTTCTGGCAAATTCTTGCACTGGATCCATAGGCCACATAAATGTACTCTGCATCATCGCAAGAAATTTCTTCAAACCGGACTTCTTCCTCTTCCATCTTATGGTATTTTGCCTGAAGCTTCTGATTGTGCCGCTCCATTTCATGGGAATCAAGATCAAGTGAAGTGATAATGTTTCTCTCCCGGTCAGGCGTTTTCCCCGTAGTAGCCCATGATTGATCAAAAGAAGTCATTCTTTCCTGCTGTTCAAACAACTCTACTTTTTCCATCATCTGGCCAATAACACCATCGGATAATATTAGGGCCGGATTACGGTATTTAAATGCCAGCTCGAATCCGAGTTTTACGAAATCAGACATTTCCTGCACGGAGGCCGGGGCAAGCACGATCAAACGATAGTCGCCATGTCCGCCACCTTTTACAGATTGAAAGTAGTCAGCCTGGGAGGGTTGTATGGTTCCCAAACCGGGACCTCCCCTTACCACATTCACAATCAGGCAGGGTAATTCTGCACCAGCAATGTAAGATATTCCTTCCTGCTTAAGGCTGATGCCAGGACTTGATGAAGAGGTGATTATTTTTTTTCCTGTTCCGGCAGCACCATATACCATGTTTATGGCAGCTACTTCACTTTCTGCCTGCAACACCACCATTCCGGTTCTTTTTGCAGGGTTTTCTGCCATCAGGTATTCCAGTACTTCTGACTGAGGGGTTATCGGATATCCAAAATAGGCATCTGCGCCTGCCCGAATAGCAGCCTCGGCAATGGCTTCATTGCCCTTCATTAATCTTAATTCTCCCATTGTTATATTTAATTTATCCTTCTACCGGTTGTTTTACTTTGTACACAGAAATGGCTGCATCAGGGCATACTATTGCACAATTTGCACAGCCGATGCATGCAGATGGATTTTCCATGTAAGCATAATGGTAACCTTTGCCATTAACTGTTTTGGTGAGCCGGATTACACTTGTAGGACAATTTCCAACACATACTTCACAACCTTTGCACTTCTCTATGTCTACTACAATTGCTCCGCGTGATTTTGCCATAGTTTTTGGTATTAGTGTTTTTTTACATCCCAAAGGTAACGATAATTGATTAAATCAGCCATTTTACGGCAGGGAGAAAACGTCCACAGCACACGTGTTTATTAACATATCTAAATCAGGCCCTTCATATTTTGTGTGATACAATATTTTGAAATGTAATGAAAATATGGATGTAATTTTTAATTTTATTATTATTTGGGGATCTCCACAAGCCCATATTATGCATCCTGATGCTGTTTATAAAAATTTTCAAGCCTTTCTTTTAGCACAGGCATTTGTTCATCTGTAATCTGTGACACACAAGCCCGAAGTCCCTCGGTACGTTCACTGCCCGTAATTTCAAGAGATATGGCACTAATGCCATACAGCAAAAGTTCTTTCAGTAATTCTCCACCGCTGTATCCGGGGTAGGAGATGGTAAAGTAGAAACCATCTGCCAGGGGTTCTTCCATGTCTTTGTCGTACACAATGTTAAAGCCGTTTTTGGTAAACAGTTCTTTCATGATACTGGCCCTTTTCTGGTAAGGCTTTACTTCTTCCACAAAATTAAATTGTCCGTCGTTTGCTGCTTTAAGCATGGCTGCCACACCTTTCTGGGCACTATGTGAAGTTCCTGCCGATAAAGGATACAGGGCGCCGTAGATGAATGCCCTTCCAAAAAATGCCGACGGGTACACGTCTTTTAGTTTGGGATATTCCCTTCGGGCAAGTTTGTCATTTATAATAACCATTCCTATGCGTTGTCCGGCATAGCTAAAGGCTTTGGATGCCGATATCAGCAGTATGTAGTTTTGTGTGTATTTTGCCACCGTGGGCTGGTAAGGAGGCACTCCCGGAAGGGATTTATCACTGCGGAAATCCATGGCAAAGTACGCCAGGTCCTCAATCACAATCACATCATATTTTGTCGCCAGTTCACCAATTATTTGTAATTCTGCTTCGGTAAAACATACCCATGAAGGATTATTCGGGTTTGAGTAAATCAGGGAGGAATATTCACCTGAAGACAAATAGCTTTCCAGTTTTTCCCGTAATTTTTCACCCCTGAAATTATAAATGTCAAATGTTGCATAGGGAATATTCAATACGCGGTGTTGTTGCTTTTGTACTGGGAATCCGGGGTCTAAAAAAAGCGTTTTCTGCTTAATTTCATCCAGGCGGCTCACCATCATAAAAGTGGCCATGGCTCCCTGCATAGCACCCACTGTGGCAATGCAGTTCTCAGGCTGAACTTCAATATCCATAAATAGGCTGGCAAATCTCGATGCTTCGTTTTTAAATTCAGGAATGCCTTCTATCATCGGGTATTTTGAGGCCACACCACTTTGCAGGGCATGTATTTCTGCTTCTACACCAATTTTCGCGGGTTCAAGGCCGGGAACTCCCATTTCCATACGGATAAATTTCACTCCCGAAGCATTTTGAATATCATTTACAACCTTTACAATTTCTCTAATTGAGGCTTTACCAGGGTCATCAATGCCATTTTCTTCAAGGATTTGCTTTACGATATTTTTAGATACAGGTGTCTGCATAGCATTTTTCATTTACCATTATTCACTTCGTTTATCAAACACACGTTTTGCTTTTCCTTCACTGCGTTCAAGACTTTTTGGTTCTACAAGTTTTATATCCACATTTAAACCAACGGTGCTTTCGATGTTGTGTCCAATACGTTTCCTGAGATTCTCCAGCTCGCTGATTCTGTCCTGAAAAAACTGCTCTTCTACTTCAACCTGAAGTTGCAGTACATCAAGATTATTTTTGCGGTCAACAATGATCTGGTAATGTGGCAGGGTTTCACTCATCTCAAGTAATACCGATTCAATTTGCGAGGGAAAAAGGTTTACTCCACGGATAATTAGCATGTCGTCGCTGCGTCCGGTACATTTTTTCATCCGTACCAGGGTTCTCCCACATTCGCAAGTGCTGTAATTAAGGCTGGTGAGATCTTTGGTGCGGTATCGAATCAGGGGTAAACCTTCTTTCGTGAGGGTAGTTATCACCAGTTCTCCTTCTTCTCCTTCCGGAAGTACCTCCAGCGTTTCAGGATGTACGATCTCAGCAAAAAAATGATCTTCATTTATATGTAATCCTTTTTGGTATACACATTCACTGGCCACTCCGGGCCCTATGATCTCGCTCAGGCCAAAAATATCAATCGCCTTTATCTGCAGTTTTGCTTCTATTTCATACCGCATACCTTCAGTCCAGGGTTCGGCGCCAAAAATACCGGTATGCAACTTCAGTTCGTTTCTGTCAAAACCATATTCTTCCATGGCCTCTGCTAAATAAAGTGCATAAGAAGGGGTGCATGCCAGCACCGTGCTTCCGAAATCACGCATAATTTGCAACTGCCTTTTGGTATTGCCACCGGAAACAGGTATCACGGTC
>JBEPYD010000497.1:0-3527 GCA_041641575.1 Bacteroidales bacterium | reverse complement strand
AGGGCTTTTTTCAGTAAGGAAATACTGGAATCCATATTTTCTGCCATTATTTCTGTGGTGGCAAGCGAAATATAACCGGCAATTTCACCATATAAATGTTCAGTTTGTGTTCCATATTCGATAGCCACCCGGGCATGCTCCTTTGCCTTATCATAATCAGAAAGCTGTCTGTGAGCGCTGGCAAAATTCAAAGCAGAATATATAAATCCTATTCTATCGTCTAAAGATGAGTAAATACTATCGGCTTTTACAAGATAAAACAAAGCCGAATCTGGCTCATTCATCTGGTTAAATGTTGCTGCAATGGCAACATATGTATTGGCCCTTGTTCTTGGTATTTTTGTTTTTATCAATACCTGCACATAAAATTCCAGGGCTTTATCATACTGGTATTGATCTTTAAGTAACCCTGCTATGCTATAATAGATATGGGCTATTTGCGCCGTATCATTTATTTTTTCTGCATGCGAAAGTGCAGCGGAATAGTAATCTAGCGCTTCTGAATAGGCACCCCAGTCATTATAAATGGCGGCAATTTCACTGTGAATTTTTGCCACATAATTTGTATCATTATGTTCTTTGGCAATTTCTATAGCTTCATTGTATGCCTGCATTTGTTCCTTGCTTCTGTTCATGTAGCCATAAGCCAGGGCCATATTTCTTTTTACCACCATTTGCAGGTACTTATTATCAATTATGCGAAAAATACTATCCGCCAGTTGATAATATTCGAGAGCCTTTAGGTAATCAGAATTATAATCTGCAATTCTGCCAAAGCTATTATACCCCCTGCCAATATCAATGGGTTGCTTATAATGTAGGCCATGATCAAGATACATTTGTGCATACTCAAGTGCATTTTCTCTGTTAAAGTATAGATTTTGGTCAATCAACTCCTCGTATAACAAATATCGCTCAGGGGGAGAGGTTTTATCCAGTTCTTTCAGTAAGCTATCATTAATGACAGAGATTTCCTGATGGGGCTGGCCGTAAACCAATGAGGTCATAAAACATAAACCAATACATAAAAGTCTGAATTTCATTAAAGACGCAGTAAGGATTTTAAGATGAAATTATTTTGTCTAACTATCTGTTATACTCTTTTTCTATCTTTTTGTTTCAAGTTCCTTATATATCTTGTAACTTACCCATGCATCTGTAGCAGCGTAGATTTCCTGTGCCTCGGTAAGAATTTCTCTTTCCCAGTTAGAAACCTGCTGAGACTTGGAGATTTTAAAATTTAAGACTATGGCAGAGATTTTTCGTAGGGCATTGCTTTCAATGTTAAATTCTTTTACATACTCCTGCAATTCAATGAACCCTCCGGGTGTAAACGATGCTAATTTTTGGAGCGATAAAATATCATCCTTGATGGCTGCACCAACTTTAATAATATTTTCATCTGCAAGAATACCGATAAGTTCAGGAGGCAAGCCAATGTGGTTTAAACGAAACAGGTAGGCTTTATCTTTTGCGGAAAGTTGTAACAGAGCAACCTGGTGTATCTGTCCTTTTTTGAATGATGGTTTAGTTTCGGTGTCAAAACCCAGCACTTTCTCCTTACGCAATACAGCAACAGCACCTGCTACGGCCTCAACAGAAGATATTACCACAATTCTACCGTTGAATTGCTTTGTGGGCAAGGCATTTACTTCTTCACGTGATATTGTTGAAGCGTATTCAGGCATCGGGCTCCTCATCTTCATCATACTGTTTCTGTTTTTGAGTCAGTATCCAATTGCTTGTATCCATGTTTTTTGCTTTCTCTTCAAAAGCTTTTTCAGGGTCTTCAGGTGCTTCTTCATCTTCATCAATATCTTCACTGTTATAAACAAGATTATGAAATGCACGCATGGCATTAACCATTCGCTGTCCCCAATAAGTCTCAAAGCTCTGGCGACATTCTGCAAGGGCATCATTCATTAATTCTGTCAGTCCGAACTGATAAATTTCAATAAAATCCTTCAATTCCTGGTAAATATCAGAAAGATTTTCAGCCAGACTTTCCCCTATAGGTGCTTCACTGTATTGGATCTGCGGATCAAAAACATCTGTATATGCATCGTATTTACCCAGTTTAACCAGTAATTGTTCGTGCAGAAAATTATATTGCTCTTCTGTAACTGATTTATCTACCTGTTCTTCCATCATACGTTCTGGCGAAGGAAGCATTACAGCTTTAAAGTATAACAATGGCAACAAACGGTGTATCTTAAAAATAAAATCTTTCCTGCCCTCTTCGATGCTGTTTTCCAAAAAAACACAATATTCCCGGGCCACTGCAACAAATTCCACCACCGGACGGCTGTACACAATATTTTCTCTGTTCTCTTCTTGCATAGTTTGCAAAGTTAGCTTTTTTCTGCTTTTATACTATTGGTTGTACCACGAATTTAATGGTAACTTGCAATTTGTTTATATGCCAAACAGAGATAGCTTTTGAATTAGGATATCTAAAGAGGAATGCATTTGAAAATATTTCGAAAAAGGCAAAAAAACTATCGGTAAAAATGAGCAACTATATTGCGTCAATAAAAATAAGCAACATTTAAACCATATTTCAACCACATTTACAACTATATTTAAACAGTATTTTAGGTTCTATAAAAATATTTAACCACTAAAATAAGGGTAGTACCATTCTATTTAATACCGGAACTTCCATATTTTCCTCAATTTAATTTTTCAATTCGAGGCGTTTCTGTTCATTATACACTATCTTATTGTTATCTAACAACCATTGCAGTGCATTCAATACTTTTTTAGAATTGTAGGTTTTTGCCATTGCATCAACAAGTTCATTCACCAAAGGGGCGCTGTGCCTGCATTTTTCCGTTACCTGTGCAACCAACACTTCAAATTCCTGTGGCGAGATATGAGTTTCGGCTTTCTCGGTGCAAACATCACACAAGCCGCAGGGTGTTGTTTTATCTTCGCCAAAATAGGCCAGCAATTCCTCACTTCTGCAACGGGAATCCTGTTTTGCGTAATGCAGCATGGCGCTTACCCTGCTTACATATCGCTCTTTACGTGTATCATAGTTCATTTTAGATATTCGCAGGTTGCGATCATCAAGCCGTTCTTCAGTAAAAACGAGGTAAGGTGATTTTTTTTGCGGAATATAGGTTATAATTCCACTTTTCGAAAGCGTTTTCAGATAGTTATGTATGTCCTTAACGGATACACCGGCCTTTTTGCTCAGAAAATCTTCATTTATGGGAACATAATCATTAAATAATCCTGTGTATGTTCTAAGAACCAGCTTAATAAAACCATCAAATTTAGAATTTGCCACTTGAAACTTGTACAAGTCATCACGGGTAGATGTAAAATGAACCCTTGTAGGATTATTCACCTCTTCGGTAAGCTCTACGTAACCTTCTCTTTCAAGAAATTTAAGAGAATTAAAAGCAGTTAGGATATTCATTTTATAGGTGGCAGCAAATTCTGTAAGATTAATATCATAAGCCACATGCTTGCCTGCTCCAATCGGCACCTGAAGATAATTGCAAAGTGCCTGGTAGGTG
>JBEPYD010000496.1:0-3528 GCA_041641575.1 Bacteroidales bacterium | reverse complement strand
TGAAGAGGGTACACTTTTTACACGTGCCTACTGCACCTCGGCTTCCTGCAGTCCGAGCCGTTCAGTAATTCTTACCGGGCTTTACAGCCATGCAAATGGCCAATATGGTTTACGGTCTGACGTGCATGGACACATTTATACTTTACCAAATATGCTTAGGGATGCCGCAGGATATTATTCTGCAAGAATTGGTAAATTTCATATTGGAGGAAAAGAAGCATTTGATTTTGATAAAGTATATAAGTCAAGCGCTGTGATAAACCGAAACGCAGCTGTTATGGCCGATTCTGTAAAGGAGTTATTTTACAGTAAAAAAGATCCCTTCTTCCTCTATTTCTGCACTTCCGATCCTCACAGGGGAATGGGTGTAGTGGAAGATCATCCGCTTGAACCCGATAAATTTGGCAACAAACCAGATGGATACGATCAAATAACCCCTGTTCATTTTGATGAAGATGATGTGATAGTTCCTGATTACCTGCCAGATAACAAAGCTGTAAGGGCTGAGCTCGCCCAGTATTATGAGTCGGTAGCCCGTATGGATCAGGGATTTGGAAAGCTTTTCCAATATGTAAAGGATGCAGGTATATGGGACAACACGGTAATCATTTATATCTCAGACAATGGTATTGCATTCCCCGGAGCCAAAACCAATACGTATGAACCGGCTTTACAATTGCCCTGCATTGTAAAACCAGCCAAAGGAATGCCTGCACATTCTTCTGATGCACTTATTAGTTGGGTAGACATTACGCCAACCATACTTGATTTTGCTGGCGTTCTGGATGACGTAAATAATGAAATCATGAACAGTTGGCGCATCAATCACGACCCCTACAAATCGACAAATAAAGGCTTGCAGGGGAAATCCTTTAAAGATGCATTATACACAGAAAGAACTTCACCTGATACTGTTTTTGCCTCCCACAGCATGCATGAAGAAACCATGTATTATCCTATGCGTGTAATCATTACAGAAGAATATAAATTGATATGGAATTTGGCGCATCAAATCCCCTACCCCCATGCGAGCGATTTATGGAGTTCAGCTACCTGGCAATGGGCCATAAACCAGGAGGAATACAGGGGGAACCCCATAAAGGATTACACTGACAGACCTGAATTTGAACTTTACAATCTGAAGCAGGATCCCTGGGAGCGCAATAACCTGGCGTACCTGCCCGGTTACGAAGAAATGCGAAAAAAACTGCATCTGCGTATTAAAGAATTTCAGGAAAATACCAATGATCCGTGGCTGGTAAAATGGGTGCATGAATAATCGATGGTCTTTCTGTTCCGAAAAATGGAATTTTCCTTTCAGCTTTTCGGGGTCTCCTCAAAAAATCAGTATGCCTGTTTTTTCCTGAATTTTTATATATTTATTTGTGAAGTACATTTTCCAGGGTCAAAACAATCGTAATCTGATATATAAAATGAAAAAACTCCTCTTAATACTCCTAACAGGGTTGACTGTCATGCAAATGAGTACTGCACAGGTAAAAATAATCTTTGATACTGATTTTGGTGGTGATGCAGACGATCTGGGTGCATTGGCAATGTTGCACCACTTCGTGGACAAGGGCGAATGTGATCTTTTAGCTGTAATGTCATGGTCAACAGAAAAGTATGCAGTGCCAGCTATTGATGCGGTAAACCGCTATTATGGTCATCCCAATACTCCCATAGGAGTTAGAAAAGGCGAAGTAACCACCATCGACTGGAACTACAGCAAACCCATTGCAGACATGCATCCACATAACATGACCTACGATGTTGCCCCCGATGCAGTATCTCTGTACAGGCAGTTGTTATCCCTGAGTGAGGACGAAAGCATTGTGATTGTAACGGTAGGCCCGCTTAAAAATATTGAGAATTTGCTAAAATCTCAACCGGATTCCTTATCCGAACTGGATGGAAAAGAATTAGTGAAACAAAAAGTAAAGGAATTTGTAATCATGGGAGGGCGCTATCCTTCAGGCAGCAACGAATGGAATTTTGATGGCGGCATGAAAGGTGTTACAAAATTTGTAATTGAAAATATTGAAGTTCCGGTTACCTTCTCGGGCTATGAACTGGGTGTAACTGTAAAAACCGGAGAAGTTTTTAATAGCCTGGATCCCAGTACACCATTGTATACTGGTTTCTACCACTTCAGCAAATATGCCCCGTGGATGAAAGAGTATTATAAGGGTAAAATACTGGATAACTCAACATACGACCAAACGGCAGTGCTATATGCTGTAAGAGGTGGTATTGGTGAGTACTGGGAAAATGTGCCGGGAACCTGTGTGCCGGATGAAACAGGCGGGAATGACTGGCTAAACAAAACCAATGGCGCACATAACTATTTAGAATTAATAATTGAACCAGAGCAAATGGCCCTCCTGATTGAAAATATGATGCTGGGAAAATTTTAAGCTTATGAAAGGGAAGCATCATACAAATGTAACTACCCTGCCGTACTGAAAATCTTCATAAAGTCTCATGCACAAGGTGTTTACTGATTTAAAGTTCCTCATTTTTCAGTTTTTCCAATAACTACCCGATTTTACTCAAATGGTAATTCATACTGTTTATCACAATTTTTAATGGCATATTGAAGCGACATATTTGTTGCTCCCCAATACATTGACTTATTCTCATTGTTCTCCTTTTTAACTTTTTCCAGACTTTCTCCTTCTGCCTGAACTTTTTTAATGATGGACAATATTGGTTTTGCCTTTTCATCAATGAGCTCAACAGACCGGGCAGCATGCAGCCTTAGCCATTCCCTCTCATCCTGCAAATATTTCGCCAGCACGTTAAGCGCATCTTTGTTTTCACCCATTGTTAAAAGCGTATACGCAGCTTCAATCTGTACGGCCGGGGATTCATCATTCAGCAGGCTCTCTAAATCTGTCATTATGGTTGATGTAAGTTCTTCAAAGCTTTGTGCAGCAATCACTCCCCAATATCTGACACCACTATCTTCATGTTTCAACATTTCTATGACCTCCTCTGGCGATGCTTTTCCCACCCTATCTGCTGCTTCGTAAATTGCTTTGGCATTAAATTTCTCAGGATTGTTGAGCATTTCATATACTGTTGAGCCTTTGGAGCGAATCATAAATTCTGGTTCATGCAACAAACCGCCATCTTTGGTTTCCTCTGTCATCCATTTTTTAAGGGCTGAGCGAAGTTCATTTATTTTCTCCTGATGTTCCGGAGCATTTATCAGATTGTTTACTTCCCAAGGATCTTCTTGCATGTCATAGAACTCTTCCACAGGTTTGGGTTTAAAATACCGGGCAAATTCTGCATTCAGCTGGCCTTCTTTATGCAGGCGGTGGATTTCAACAAACCCTTCTTTTTTAGAAGTTTCAAAAATATGAGCTTCCTGCATGTATGGTAAATGCGGCCGGAAATTTTTTATAAATAAATACCTTCCATCATTGATACTCCTTATAGTTTCGTATACATTGTCTGCACGACTGCGGGCGCCCACAACATATTTTCTCGGTTCAAACTCTTCTTTACCCATAAAAGGTA
>JBEPYD010000495.1:0-3536 GCA_041641575.1 Bacteroidales bacterium | reverse complement strand
GTTCCTACCCATAAAAACCCAACTTTATCCCGATAAAGTACATTTACTTTATTGCTGGTTAATCCATCTTTGGTGTCGTATACAATCAGACGCAAATCATCTGTGTGTTTAGCATAAGAAACCAAACACAAACAGGTAAATAAATATGTAAGAATAAACCGCATGGTCCATGTTAGATTATCAGCAACTAAGATACTAAATTATGTACAGGTTTATCTAACTTGTAATGCAAAAAATAAGAGGGTATTAAAACTGCATTCTACATATTTTTAAAGTTGATCAAACCCGGCTTACCATATTATTTAAAACGCCAAATGAACTGGATAACTATGCCTGATAAAAGTTCACACCAGCCAAAACTGAGATGGGTAAAACACATAAACCTTTCTAAATAAATCAGGGGTAATATCAGAGTAACCTTCATAAAAGTCCGCGCAAATTTAGGTTATAATGCATCTTTTAAACCTGGTTTATAAATAAAAGTTTGAATGGTAGGCCAGGGATAAAATACAGGAAGTGGTTTTTCAGATAATCTTTTCGGGCAACAGACATACCCTACATTGGTAATTAAACCAGCCTGGACATATACATTAACATATTATAAGTGGACAGGCTTCCATTGTAAATGCCCTTTTCCATTTTGGAAAGAAAATAATGATATGAATCTTCAGAACAGGTTATGGTGCGAACATCAGAAAATTCATAAAATTTTATGGGTGTATTTTTCTTATTTACTACCTTAATAAAATACATAAGACGATCAAGGGAATTGGAGACAGCAAATTTTTCTTTGTTTTCATAATCTGGTGACTGAAATTCCTTTACCAAAACACAATATAATGTATTTTTATCACTTTCCATACGGTAATGTTATAACTCAAAAATAAGTTATTTCTCAATTCAAAAAAATACCCAATACAAGGTATTTGTTTATTGTAATTAAAACTAAATACAAATGAGTTAATTTTTGGCCACAGGTAAAGAAACAATACTGCTTTGTTTTTCAGAATCATAAATGATTCTATAGAAATGTTCGTTTCTTGCCTGAAAAAGAGTCACCTTTTTCAATATCACTTAAATGCAAGTCAAGTGCTTTTACCGATATTTGTATTTCCCATGCAGAAAGGCCTAAAGAAAGGATCAGCAATATCAAGGCAATGCCAAATATAATTTCGCTCCATGTCATTTGGCCTATGTATATTAAAAACATACAAAGCACACATAGAAGCAAACTTGAAATACCAGCAAATTGCATGTGCCGGATTAACCGCACCCGCAACCTCAAATTCTTTATCTGACCCAATAACATCTTATCCGGATTTTCTTTATATTTTGCATGCAAATTCCTAATGAGGCCGGCCAGCGTAAGAAACCTGTTGGTATATGCCAATAGCAGGAGTGATATGGCAGAAAATAATAAAGCAGGGGTTGTTAAGGTAAGCATATCTTTTATTTTTCATCAAATTTACAATTTTCACCCTTGGTATTTACAAATCATAATAAGATTTCGTATATCGTGCAATATTAACTTTTATTTTTAGATAAACGATGAAAACAGCTAACGCCAGCGCATTTAATTTATTTTGTATTTGTATATTTACACTATCATATTGACCTAAAAATCGATTTATCATGACTCCTAATCGGGATGATGCATGGAAATTACTTACATTTTACACCGAAACAGACAGCCTTTTAAAACACGCGCTTTCAGTTGAAGCTGTAATGCGCCATTTTGCCGTAAAATACGATGAAGATCCGGAAAAATGGGGCATCATTGGTCTGGTACATGATTTGGACTATGAGAAATATCCGGAACATCACTGTAAGTACACCGAAAAAATTTTACGCCAGGCCGGATGGCCTAATGATTATATACGAGCAGTATTAAGTCATGCCTGGGGTATTTGTACAGATGTAGAACCCGAACATAAAATGGAAAAGGTTTTATATGCCACAGATGAGCTTACAGGACTTATTACTGCTGTGGTGCTGGTGAGGCCTTCTCGCAGCATTCATGATTTAAAAGTTAAATCCGTAAAGAAAAAATGGAAGGTAAAAGCATTTGCCGCAGGTGCTAACCGTGATGTGATTAGGAATGGAGCGGAAATGCTGGGAATTTCTCTTGATTATTTAATAGCAGAAACCATAGCAGGCATGAAAAATTCTGCAGAGCTTACCGGCTTGTCCGGTCATATTAATCAATGATATTTTTTATTTAAAATGCAGATATATTAAGAAAATAAAACCAAAAGCTGCCAGTTTTTTTTACATTTGTTGATCAAAACCCTGACTCTTGGAAATAGTAAAAGGTATTCGTGATTTATTGCATCAGTATAGTTGTGTTACTATACCTGGTTTTGGTTCATTTGTAGTACGTTACAAACCTGCACATATGAATCCGGTAGAAAATGTATTTGAGCCCCCGGGCAAAGTGGTGGCTTTTAATGCAAGTATTAAGGATGATGACAGCCTTCTTGTAAACCATATGGCAGAGGTATCAGATATGGATGCTGAAGAAGTCAGGAAAAAAATTGGTATATATGCCGATCAGGTAAAAAAGCGTCTGAAAAATAAAGAAGCATACGAATTTAAGGAAATTGGAACCCTTACCCAGGATGAATCAGGTAATTATCATTTTGAACCGCATGTTTCTGCCAACTTCAATGGTGATGCCTTTGGTCTGGAGCCCCTGAAAGTGAAAAAGAAATCGCGTGAGAAAAATATTCCTGAGATTAAAAAACCCCTGGCTACCAAACCTATTAAAAAAGAAAAGAAAAAAGCCACAACCGATAAGAGAAAAAAATTTGCCCCCGGTGTGTTTGTATTATCATTTCTGGCTGTGGCTGTCATTGCCATAGCAATGCTAATATTTACAGGTGTCCTGAATGTTCAGGAAATTTCAGGCAACCTGCACTTTCTTAGCAAAAAGTCAGATACTTCTACTGCTGATAATAATTATGTTGCCGATTCTGCCACATTAAATGATCCGGTTGCAAAATCAATTGATTCACTTACAGACCAGAGAACTGCTTTATCGCCACCAGTACAATCAGCTTCTGAAAATAATACACCCCGGAGTTCAGAATATCATATTATAGGTGGAAGCTTTACGAGCAGGCAAAATGCGGAAGAATTTATTCAAAAATTTCGTGATGAAGGTTACGCTCCAACCATAATTGAAGCCAAAAATGATTTTTACCGGGTTTCATTAAAATCATTTTCCAGCAAAAACGTGGCGCTGGAAGAATTGGATCGCATACGCCGGCTCCCCGATAAAGAGAATACCTGGCTGCTGAGAATATAAATAGTTGTTGCACCCCCCGGCTGCCGGGTTACGCTTACCATAATAATGCTCATTACATCCACGCTGCGCTTTTTATTCCTCACGCAAGCCTCAACTATGTGCTTTTCTTATCAGGCACTGGTGTTTTCTTGCAAATATTAACCCACATTGCAATTAAGAATCGTTAACTTTTTGATAATGAGCTTCCGTACTTTTAAAATTTTCACCAGTGTGCCACACGGATTTTTTT
>JBEPYD010000494.1:0-3561 GCA_041641575.1 Bacteroidales bacterium | reverse complement strand
GCTGGTAAAGGAAGATTATATCCATATCGGCAACAAACGTAAACAATATGAGGAAATTAGAAAAAACCCTTACTTTAATGCCTTGCAGGTGAAATTTGCCTACGCATTAACCTGCCACAAGGCTCAGGGTGGCCAATGGAAGGCTGTTTTTATTGATCAGGGATACCTTACCAAAGATATGGTTGACCGGGAGTTTCTGAGATGGTTATATACGGCATTTACACGCTCCACAGAAATCATTTACCTGGTAAACTTCAATAAAGAATTTTTTGATCAGGGTTCGGAATCAGAAAATCAGTAATGCCTTAATATCGTAAGTGAAACCATAGCGAAAAGTCAAAATGTTTATAATAAAGGCTATCGTAGTATAGTGCATCACAGCATAGCCAAAGTTATAATGAAAAGGCTGAGCGGGCATTGTATGTAATGGCATGTAGTTTGGCATTTTTATTAGGGATTAAATGGGGGTTACAGGTAATAATAAAAAAATCGCAAAGGCGATGCTTGTTTGCAAACACCTTTGCGATAATATACATTAGAAATCCTCTACTATTTCTATTTCCTAAATAAAGGATCGGCACCGATGGTACCCACCAAATCGTTAAGGTATTCCTCGGATTTTACATAATCCAGTTTTGATTTGGCACGTGAAAGCCGTTCATTAATATTCATTTCCTCAATTAAATCCTGGTTATCAGGTGTTTGAATGAAGTTTTCAAGATAATTGATTTGGTTAATAGCAAATTTAATATCCCTTTTTTGCTTAAGTATTAGTCTTTCTTTATACCAATCGCTGTTGATTACATAATCTCTTTCAAACAGTTTCCGTAATTCAGGATCATTAATGTTTTTCCCTTCATATTCACCATAAGCCATAATATGAAGCAGAACCTTTAATGGTGGAATAGCTGAATCCACGCTACCGTCTTTAAAATAGCTAAGAGCCACTCTCTCCTGTGCTTCAGTAATATTCTTTATACCGTCAACATAATCTTCCATACCTTGTAACTCAGGCTTAAGCATACGGTCGTTAAACACGGCACCAGGTTCGTCAAACAGACGGTTCATACACCGGAAAGCGAAATTCTTTGTAATGCGATAACCAAGTCTGCTTGCAAGCACTTTTTCACCGTTGTATTCAAAATCTTCCAGTTTTTCCAGGCAGTCATTTTTAATCAGGTTCTTCGGATCCCTGTCTTCCGGCATAAGCCGGGCCCATATTTCAGGGATTAGAATGCTGATGTCGTGGTCGAACCGGTTTTCGGTACCCACATATCCGGCAGCTGAGCTAAATCCTTGATATTCAGTTAAAATATAGGATAAAAGTGCATTGTTCAGGTCCGTTGTTGGGGTAAGCATATTAAATGGCCCTTTGGTAAGCGCACCCTCGGAACCAGCACCTGTTGTGGAAGGTGATTTCCCGGTTAAGCTGCAAATGAAATCCATAAAAAGCTCGGGCAATTCCTGGTAATGGATTGGATTGTAAACGCTTAACGGGCGAATTCCTTTTTCCCTTTCAGCAGGATTGTTTCTGCGTCCCGGTAGTACTGCATCCACTGGATTGTATACGGGTTGTGAAACATCAATTTTCCGGTGCAGGCGAATGCCAATTTCAGCCAGGTAAGTAGCCTCTGACTCTTCTTTAAAGATATTTTTTTGAAGATATCTGGGGTTATTCGTTGGAGTTCCGTCAACTATTCTGGTATGAGAAGGCATTACAAAGTAACCATCTTTATCACTGTTTACTACACTTTTCACCAAATCCTTGACCGGTTGTGTATATTCCTCATAGTGGATAGCGTCCTCATATATTTCTGTGGCAACTTCTTTTTTAAGTGGCTCATAATTGGTTACAAAAGTGTCTGGTGTAACCAGATCCCTTTCAGCATCTTTATCATAACCTCTTATAATGGCCTCATCCGGGCGTTGAAATAAGTGTGCTTCACAGTTAACTGCAAGTTTAATACTCTTGTAATCAAACTCAGGATTGAGATTTTTAAACCTGCTGGCTGGAAGTGTGATTGAGGCTGTAATATCATCTTCTGTTTGTATTTTAGCAGAAGGAATAAAATCTGAACGCAGTTTATGAAGATACCATATGCCATCGGGATTAAACCCAATGCGCACGTAAGAGGCCATAATTTTATTATGTTTATAAATCAGGGAATGCCCTTTTCTTCCGTTTACGATATCTACATTCAGTTCCTCTTTCCAGTTTCTGTTATTGCTGTCGGTACGGTACAACCTCTTGATATATAATGCCAGTGAAAGGATATAATCCGGGATGTTTTTCAGCCATTTATTATACTCTTCATTGTACCGGTCAGAAGGTGTTAAAAGCTTAACTGCAGACCCTAGCGTTCTTTCGGGGCTTAAAAATGGCCTTGAAGGCTGGGCATCGGCATGCTTTACTTTCCATCGGTTAGAATAATCATAATTGATGATTCGGTCAACCATTTCTGAGTCTTCCTCGAGGTTATGCACATAAAACGGACCATATTTAATGGCATTTTCCAGAGATTTTGAAATTTCGGATTTACCACCACCCGAAACCGTGCAGGGTTTGTGGCAAAAAATGCCCTCGGGGGAGGTGTCAACAATACGCCACCAGTTTTGTGTGGGGTGCTTTGCCAACTGAAATTTATGTCCTGTTGGATGCACATAGTGCTTTTCAGGATTTAACTTCAGATCGTATTCCTTACCCTTGTATTTCCAGATTATTTTACCTGAATTAACATCAAAATTGGCATTTTCCGGAATGTAAACCAGGTTGGGATAATTATTGTCGATTGCATAGTTTTCAGGATAAACAGTTATTCTGTCAGCCAGTAATTTCTTTACTTCTTCAAAAGAATATGGCTTGCTGAATTTTGCAGTAAATAATTCACCATACAATTGTTCACTCATATTTGCCCTGGGGAATGCAATGGCACCACCGGCATGTTCTTCCTCAACCAGTCCGTACAAATTTGCTGAATAGCTTATTTGTGTTTTGATTTCTTTTTTAGAGTATCCGTAGTAATTATTGGCTATAAGGGTTATCACCACACCACGATCATCGCGGCAGGTTAATTTAAACGCGCCGCCATCATTGTACAATTCATCTTCATTTTTCCAGCACATCCCATCTTTGCGCTGTCGTTCGGTAGCGTCGTCAAAATGTGGTAATCCAATTTCTTTTTTCTTTAAAGTTATCAATTGAGGCGCAAGAATTATGCATCCCGTATGGCCTGTCCAATGCTGTGTATCAAGCGCTGCGTCATTGATGGCAAGATTGGGATCACCGGCATTGCCAAAAATATTTTCAACAAAATCCAGGTTACTTACCAGGCTGCCCGGGGCAAAGAAACGGATTTCCATGCTTTTCCGGCTCATTATACCTTCTACTTCAGGGCAAACTGTTGGACGAAGCATAAGAGAAGCCATTACATGAGCATTTTCCTCCTGGTCAGCTGTGAAAGGTAATTTCATCAGATCTTTTGGAGGATTTATTGCTGAATGCAACAAATGCGAAAATGCGATTTTTGGCACTTCTTTTTTATCCAGGGGTACGGGTAGACC
>JBEPYD010000493.1:0-3563 GCA_041641575.1 Bacteroidales bacterium | reverse complement strand
ATAGTATTGCCTGAAGCTCCCGAGGAACGTACAATTAAAGCTGCTGATATAATCTTAGGAGAGGAGATCGCTGATATTGTTCTTTTAGGTTCAAAGGAAAACATCCTGAATGAAGGAAAAAAATATGATCTTAAGCATCTTGATAAAGCTACTTTTATAAACCCATTGAAACACGAGAAAAAGGACCATTACATTGACATGATGGTTGAAATCAGGAAAAACAAAGGGTTGAAGAGAGAAAAAGCAGCAAGTTTAATTGAAGACCCGCTCTTCCTGGCTACCCTGATCATAAAAAACGGCGATGCCGACGGCGAGGTGGCTGGAGCAAATAATGCCACTGGAGATGTGCTCCGGCCGGCTTTCCAGTATGTAAAAACAAAACCTGGTATCAGTGTTGTATCAGGTGCTTTTTTCATGATCCTTAAAGACAAATCCTTTGGGAATGATGGTATTCTGGTTTTTGCCGACTGCGCCGTTAATCCTAATCCTACGGCAGATGAATTGGCGCAAATTGCCGTCTCCTCAGCCGGAACCGCTAAATCCATTGGCGGGTTTGATCCCGTGGTGGCAATGCTGAGCTTTTCCACCAAAGGCAGCGCTTCTCATGAAATGGTTAACAAAGTAATTGAAGCAACAAAAAAAGCGCAGGAAATGGCTCCGGATCTAAAAATAGACGGAGAATTACAGGCAGATGCAGCCATAATTGAAAAAATCGGGAAAAGCAAAGCACCTGATAGTGAAATAGCCGGAAAAGCAAACGTTTTGGTTTTTCCCTCGCTTGAGAGCGGTAATATCTGCTATAAGCTGGTTCAGCGTTTGGCCGGGGCGGAAGCCATCGGGCCGGTATTGCAGGGGCTGGCTGCACCAATAAACGACCTTTCCAGGGGATGCTCGGTAGAAGATATTGTAAACCTGGTGGCAGTAACGGCGAATCAGGCTGCAGGGGAATATTAATCAAATAAAATATAGTTAAAAAGCATGGCAAAGTTAGTTACAGAACCTATTGAGGAATTTGGTCTGAGTAAGAAAAGCCGTCCGAAAACACTATTTTCTAAAGTTGGCATTGTGGGCTGTGGCACTGTAGGGCAGAACATTGCCCGAATGATCAGTGGTCACGGCATAGAAGTAGTATTTGTAGAGATTTCAGAAGCAAAGATAAACCAGGCTGTTAATGACATTGGCAAAGAACTTGACAATCAGATAAGCCACTGGGGCATGACTCCGGGCGATAAACGTGCCATTCTTTCACGCATAAAAGGTTCAACGGATTACGACATCCTCTCAGGTTGCGAACTTGTGGTGGAAGCCATCCTTTCCAATAACCGTGAACTCAGTGTAGATATCCGGAAAGGTGTATTCAAAAAAATTGAGCAACACGTGGATGAGAATACCATTATCGCTACCAATTCCACAACACTTGTAATTACCGAGCTTTCCTCTGAATTGCAACATAAAAACCGGTGTGTGAGCCTGCACTTTCTTACCATTTCGCCTGATGCCAGGATTATTGAGGTAGTGAGAGGCTTGTATACATCAGAAGAGGTATATGAACGGGTAATAAAGTTTATTAAAATACTTAGCAAAACGGTTATCCCCGTAGAGGAAAGTCCCGGCCTGATAAGCGTTCGACTTTACAGTGTATTGATTAATGAAGCCTGTGAAATGTTGATGGAGGCCGTTGGGAAAAAAGAAGATATTGACCTTACCATGCGCATAGGGTTGGGATTTTCATATGGCCCGTTTGAAATGGCCGACCGTATTGGCCTTGATAAGGTAGAGCGATGGATGGATAACCTCTATCGTGAATTTGGTGATATGAAGTATAAAGCCTCACCCATGATTAAACGATTGGTACGTGCCCAACAGCTTGGACGCAAAACTGGTAAAGGTTTTTATTCTTACGATGAAAATGGCCGTAAAATTGCACCTAAATCATAAAATAATAATGATATAACCATTTATTAAAATGATAGTTATACATTATCATATGCATATTTAATTCAACTAAAAAAAATTGTTCCGTGAAAGTATTAATTCTCAATTGTGGTTCATCATCAATCAAATATCAGCTTTTTCAGATGGAAACTGAATCCGTAAAAGCCAAGGGAGTAGCTGAAAAAGTAGGTTTAAAAGGTTCTTTTTTAAAACATGAAAAAGAAAATGGAAATAAGGTGAAGTTTGAAGGGGAGATTCTGGACCATCAAACAGGAATAGAATACATTTTAGGGGTTTTGACAAGCGAAAAACACGGATGCCTGAAAAACCTGGATGAAATTGATGCTGTAGGTCACCGGGTAGTGCATGGTGCTGAAAAATTTAAGGACAGTGTGCTTATAAATGAAGATGTAATAGAACAAATGGAAGCTTGTAGTGATCTGGCACCTCTTCATAACCCCCCAAACCTGAAAGGTATTTATGCCATGCAGTACTTGTTGCCAGGCGTGCCGCAGGTAGGGGTATTTGATACTGCCTTTCATCAAACCATGCCCAAAGAAGCCTATATGTATGCCATACCCTATTCTTTATATGAAAAGTATGGCATACGCCGGTATGGCTTCCATGGAACCAGCCACCGATATGTTTCACAGCGCGCCTGCGAAATGCTCGACCGCCAGCTTTGTGACCTGAAGATGGTAACCTGTCATCTTGGAAATGGTGCGAGTATGGCAGCCATAAAAAATGGGAAATCTATTGATACCTCCATGGGATTAACCCCTGTGGAAGGGCTTATTATGGGCACCAGGGCAGGCGACCTTGACCTGGGTGTACTTACTTTTATTATGGATAAAGAAGAAATCGGATTTTCCGCTACCAATACTCTTATCAACAAGCATAGCGGAATACTGGGCATAACAGGTATTTCCTCCGATATGCGTGAGGTTGAAGAAGCTGCCGAAGACAATAACGAACGTGCAAAACTTGCGCTGGATATGTACCACTACCGCATAAAAAAATATTTAGGTTCGTACAGCGCTGCCATGGGTGGCCTTGATGTGATAGTATTTACAGGTGGAGTGGGAGAGAATGGTGACATTACACGCGATGCCGTGTGCGAAAACATGGAATTTCTTGGTGTTGAGTTAGATAAAAAGAAAAACAAAGGGTTAAGAGGCAAGGAAGCAATAATATCTACAAAAAATTCAAAAGTAAAAGTTTTGGTGATTCCTACCAATGAAGAACTGGTGATTGCGCGTGATACAGTAGATATTGTAAAGAAAATATAATCGATTAATGCCGGGGGCTTTTGCTTAATTTGCAAGTGCTTATCAAACTGAGAATCCTTGAGGATTTTCAGATTACTATGGAGCAATGCGCTTATATCCATTCTTATGCTTTTTGGTATTTCCGGAAAAATGCTTTGTGAATTCTAATTGAAATCTAAGTGCGGAATTTAATACTGAGATTTCATTAAAAAATATTCACGGCTACACCGTTTGCAGGTGAGATTCAAAAAGTATCTGACCAATTCTTTCTGAACATCCAGATAAAGAGTTTTTAGATTGAGCAAATCTGGATCATTAAATTGGTTTTGATTTTCAAAATGATTTATGGCCTGCGCCTGG
>JBEPYD010000492.1:0-3565 GCA_041641575.1 Bacteroidales bacterium | reverse complement strand
CAGTAAAACCTGATATCAAAACCGGCTCATGAAAATGGGCCGGTTTTTTTATGTCCAATAGACTCAGGTATTAAAACGCAAGGTTGACTGAATGATTTGTCTCCTGTTCCTGACCGATGTTTTTAGTATTCAACTCATTGTAGGATTATAAAACATCATTTGTATGGCTATACAAATCGAGTGAATACATACGCGCGCGCGCACGATTTTAATGGTAACTTGCAATTTGTTTATATATAGTTGAAATATAGTTTAACGTAGTTTATATGTTGTATTTTGGATCTCAGAAGCTGGAAATTTATCAGCTTTCAAAAGAGTTGGTAAAGGATATTTATAAGTTAAGCAGTTCTTTCCCCCCAGATGAAAAGTATGCTCTTGTACAGCAAATAAATAAAGCAGCAGTTTCAGTTGCCTCTGATATTGCAGAAGGAACAAGCAGGAATGGTTACCAGGAGAAAATACATTTATGGGGTATCCAATCAAAACCCGTGATATGAATAGGATAAAATATTGTTCGAAAAGCGGCAAAGCCGCAAAATATTTGTAGTAACAATTAATACAAAACCAAAGGTAGGTGCAACGCACCGTGATATATAATTCTTTGAAATATTGCGGTGCGCTGCACCTTCATAAAATATTTTCTCATTTGCTACAAATATTCAGGTGCTCTGCAACAAAGATACTATACGGGAGATGATTAGATACCCTATAATACATTTTATTAATATATCTTACAGCTCTTTAATGGAAATTGTTTGCCAAACAGAGATAGCTTTTGAATTAGGATACCTAAAGGATGTATTTAAAAAAATTTCGAAAAAGGCAAAAAAACTTTCGGTAAAAATGAGCAAAAAAAAACATAAAAATACCCGCAAAAAGTGAGCATTTGCGGGGATAAACAAAGAAGATATGTTTTAGTCTAAAAAATTATTTCTGTATTTGGCATCCTTTTTTCAATCTCATTTTTTCTTACTGTAGCAATAGGATTTCCTTTCAAAGTAAGCCGCTCAAGGGGAAGATTGAGTAAGCTCTCCGGGAGGTCTTTTAGTTGGTTGTTCTGCAAGTTTAATTTTTGTAGATTTTTAAGCTTTTCAAACTCATCAGGTAATTCAGTAAGTTCATTATCCCTTAAACCCAACACCTTAAGACTATCCAGCTCGAAAATAACCATGGGCATTTCTCCGAGTTCATTATCGTTCATCACCAGGTTTTCAAGAAAAACAAGATTAGCAATCTCAGGAGTAACATAAGAAATTTTGTTATCAGAGATAAGAATGTCTTTCAGGTACCGGTTTTTCGTTAAAACTTCCGGAAACTCGGTAAATTCATTCTTATTTAAATGAATTTTCTGCAGGTAGGTTAAATTTCCAACACTTTCAGGGAGGGAGGATAATTGATTGAAATCAAGGCCCAGCAACTGGAGATTTTTAAAAGTATCAATGTTTTCTGGCACAGTACCCAGGTTTTGCGCGTAAATGGCCAGGTTAAAAACACTATCGGGTTGTTCATATGCTTTTGCCAGTGAACGGTGACGAGGCACTTCCCGGTAAAAGGCTGATGAAGGATACAATTGAGACAACACCAGACTATCCTGTGCTGTAATGGTACGTTTGGCTGTATTACTCACATTGCTGTTGCATCCGGTAAACAAAATAACCAGAATAGTGGCCTGAATAAAAAATAGATTTCTCATAATATTTAGATTATTGATAAGAATTACGACACGCAAAAGTAACATTATCAATCTTACCTGATATTTCCCTATTGTTAAATAAATATTAAATGAAAAACCAGTAATTATTATAGTTAGATGGTTACAATATTCATAATTTTTGTTAACTTTGCATTAACCCAATGTTAAGTTTATGTTAACTACTTAACTATTTCTTAACATTTGCGTATACAAAATAACAGAGAATACAAACTTAAAATATTTCAATTATGAAAACAATCATATCCATCCTTACAGCAATTCTGTTTGCCACTGCACTGCAGGCGCAGATAGTGGCCAGCAATGGAACTTACTACACTGTTGATTATGAATTGTACAATGGTGTTCATACCGAATACTTTGACAATGGCAATTTGAAACTTGAAATGAGTTTGAATAATGGTATTATGGACGGCGTTACCATGCTTTATCATGAAAATGGTAAAAAAAGTGAACAATGGTCTTATACCAACGGTAAAATGGACGGAAAATGGATCACCTGGAACAATAATGGAAACAAAGTAGCGGAAGCTAATTATACCAATGGTAAAAAAGATGGCAAATGGTTTATCTGGGATGATAACGGAACCCTTCGCTTTGACATGACATATGAAAAAGGTGCGAAAACCGGAACCTGGATTAAATACACCGGAGACGGTGAAATAGAAAGCAAACATACCTACTAGAAAAAACAAAACAAAAAAAAGCCGGATGCAAAACATCCGGCTTTTTTATTGAACGTATTATCTTCCTATAACTTACTCATTTCAATTACTACTTTATTTTCTGTATTGGTCAGAGCAATATTATCTGTACCTGGCTTATATGATATAAGTGCAGCTTTTATTTTTATTTTTTCGTCTGTGATATCCTGAAACGAAAAATTACCATCAAAATCAGTAAAAGTTGATTTATTCATTCCTTCTATTTTCACCTCTGCTCCTACAAGAGGCTCACCTGAAAATTTATCCACTACCGTACCGGAAATAACATGGACAGTCTTCGCATTCTCTTTTTTATTCTCATTCTTTCCTACAGCAAAAATATCAGCAGAGTAAAATCCTGCAAGAACTAAAATAAATAATAAAGCTAAATTCTTTCTCATCAATTTACTTTGTTTAATAATACAAGCAAAAGTAATGACATAAGGGTATCAGCATGTTAGGTGTATAATAAATGTATCTTAAGTTTATGTTAATTCTAAGTCATGCTTTATGAAAAATGTTTGGTACTACCCTTATTTTAGTGGTTAATTTTTTTTACAGAACCTAAAAGACTGTTTAAATATAGTTTTAAATGTGGTTTAAGGGTGGTTTAAATGTTGCTTTTATTGATTGACGCTATATAGTTGCTCATTTTTACCGATAGTTTTTTGCCTTTTTCGAAATATTTTCAAATACATCCTTTTAGGTATCCTAATTCAAAAGCTATCTCTGTTTGGCAAACAATTTCCATTAAAGAGCTGTAAGATATATTAATAAAATGTATTATGGGGTATCTAATCATCGCCCGTATAGTATCTTTGGTGCAGAGCACCTGAATATTTGTAGCAAATGAGATAATATTTTATGAAGGTGCAGCGCACCGAAATATTTCAAAGAATTATATATCACGGTGCGTTGCACCTACCTTTGGTTTTGTATTAATTGTTACTACAAATATTTTGCGGCTCTGCCGCTATTCTAACAATATTTTATCCTATTCATATCACGGGTTTTGATTGGATACCCCATAAATGTATTTTCACCTGGTAACCATTCCTGCTTGTTCCTTCTGCAATATCAGAGGCAACTGAAACTGCTGCTTTATTTATTTGCTGTACAAGAGCATACTTTTCATCTGGGGGGGGAAGAA
>JBEPYD010000491.1:0-3590 GCA_041641575.1 Bacteroidales bacterium | reverse complement strand
GTGGATGAAAAGTCATTAGATGTTTACCCCCATCGCCGGCTTTTATCCCATCAGCCATCGTTCGCCAAATCTGCAACACTTCTTTGTTGTCTATGGTTCTGTCCCCGCCGAGAATCCATACGATATCTTTGTTCTTGTATCTCTCGCCCAGAAATTCTCCATATTTTCGGGCATTTTCCGCATTAAAAACAACAGGTCCGGCACCTGGATTAACAGAATATAATTTATCACCCCAGGTAGGGAGAATTCCCATGACCAATCCCAGTTCATTGGCTTTGTTAATGATGTAATCCACATGTTCAAAATATGCTTCGTTAGGCCGGGCAGGATCCAGATCAATTAAGGGAACATGGCCATAAGCATTCGGGGTTTTTAATCCATCGAGTTCTGCCAGCACCACAGCCTGTATTATTGTGAAGCCCTGCGCTTTCCGTGTAGTTAAATATTCATCTGCTTCTGCTTTATCAAGCTTGTGGAATAATTCCCAGGCTGTATCTCCGATCCAGATAAAAGGCTTTCCATCAGCATATTGTATGTATCGCTGGTTATCGCTAATTTGTAACCATTGTCCTTTCATATTCATCAGGCTTGCCAGGGCTATCAGCATTATGGTTAATCTTTTCATGGCTTTATAATATCTATATGGCGCTTATTATAATCATCAGTTAAATACGATTTCTACTCAACCTTTTTTGGCTTCAATTCATAAAACCAGATATCATCATTGGGTATGTCGAATGAAAGGCTTTCTACCTGAAGCAGGTGATTCATATTGAATTTTACCGTACCAAAGCTAAACCATGCCAGGGGCTGTTTCCAGTTAATCTGCCACACATCGTGATGCCAATGGGTAAGGGTGGCTTCAAAGTCAGGGGTATGTTCAAAGGAAATGGCCAGGTTATCCCCTTCGCGGGATACGGTAATATCTCCATAAATATCTGCATAATATGTACCGGTGTATTTTTCCAGGGGCAGTGTAGGTTTTGTGTTTGGTATCCTCGCCTCCTTACGTTCTTTAATGCGGGTATCCATTTTTCCGCGCATCTCAACCCTTTCTGACATTTGCTGTGAGTAATCTTCTTCCGGAAGTCCCAGGTAAGCATCGATAATATAATTGGCTGCTGCCACTATGGGACTGTTCATACCATTGGTCAGCACAATTACACCAAGGTCTTCGTCCGGGATCATTTGTAGATAGGTGATCATGCCATCGTAGCCACCGCTATGGCCAACTTTCAAGCGTCCATGATAATCGCTCAGCCCCCAACCGAGGCCGTAGCCGCGGAAATGGGTGGCAAAATCATCGTCGGTATGGTCTGTGGGATAAACATTGTGCAATGTCCAGAGTATGTTGCGGGAAGCCGGTGTTAGAATGGTATCCTCTTCCCATATGCCATTGTTCAGGTTGAATATTACCCATTGTGCCATATCGTTTACGCTGGATATCAAACCTCCTGTGGGAGCAACAGCGTCCCAGTTGGTCCAGGCAATGGGTACATTTTCTCCGTCAATCCGCGCATGTGGTGTGGCATAGTTGTTGGTGTTTTCCAGTTGCCTGATGCTGGTGATGCTCCGGTCCATGCCAAGCACATCAAGAAAATTTTCTTTAATAAATTCATCCCAGGTTTGCCCGCTCACGGCTTTTATCACTTCACCAGCGGTTACATACATTACATTGCTGTATCCAAAACCCGACCGGAAATCATAAGCCTGGGGCAGGTATTGTATTCTCCGCACCACTTCTTCGCTGGTAAGGCCGGAACGATACCAGATTACATCGCCGCTGAAAGTTCCCAGTCCAACACGGTGCGAAAGCAAATCGAGAATGGTGGTTTGGGCTGTTACATATTCATCGTAAAGTTCAAAATAGGGCAGATGATCCACCACCTTATCATCCCAGTTAAGTTTACCTTGCTGCACCAATAAGGCAATAGCTGCAGAGGTAAATGCCTTGGAGTTAGAAGCCACTGCATATAAGGTGTTGCCATCGGGTTTATCCTTCTCCCCTGCTCTCTTTACTCCATATCCTTTTGAAAACACCAGTTTGCCATCCTTCACAATGCCAACTGTCATGGAGGGTACATCCCAGTCTTTCTGCATTTGTGAAAGATAATTATCTATTTTCTTAAGGTCTGCCTGCGCATTTACTTGCAGAAAAAGGAATGTGGCGATAAGAATTGAGAATATCTGCTTCATTTTATTAGGTTTTAATATTCAAAGATAATGTTATTATTGTATCCATGTAAACAAGTATACATGATAATGAGCAGATGCATCCTTAGAATTTGTAGAAACCTCAAAGCATGAATATTCAGAATTTACAATTCTCCAAAGTTTTAAAACAGGTTTCAATTTTCTGCCTTTCTTTATTGAAAAGATCACTAACCACGAATGCACTCATAAAGTTGATCCTTTGAATCCACTTTTTATGTGCATCTATATTTCATCCTTATTTAGATGCTTAAAAATAAATACTTTGCGCTTCCAAGAAATATCAAATAAATGCTCATGAATTGGATAACAAGATATTCGTGAATTGGTGGTTTAAAACAAAAAATGGTGCAAGTAATATAAACAACTCAAAATTTATATTTTACAAATGATTGTTTCCAGGTTAACACATCTGTGTAATCTCTTTTTCAATAAGCGTAAGTTACTGACTGTTATCTACTTAATTTATATCCTTTGACAACAATAGAAAAGAGCGCAGTACCAGGAAAATTTACTATTCGGGTTGTAAGGTTGGACTTTCAAGTGAATTATAAAAATCCTCAACTATTGCATCCCGATCAAAGTTTTCCCAGATTACAATTTTACGGGTATTTTCGGGTTGATCAACCCATTTTTCATCTATCATAATTGGGGCGGGCATGGTGCTGCTGTCTGCCCATGCAGGATTTTTTAATACTGCCACGGCACCTACATCATATAATGCGCGACGGTATGTAGAATCTGGATATTCAATATGTTCAAAAAGACTTACGGCATAATCTCCAAAGGTATTGTATTTACCTCCGTGCCGTCCGGTAATCGGTTCTTCAATTTCAGGCCCCAGACCGGGCATTTTTCTATTTATCTCTTCCTGTGATACCTTTATGGCATCCGTTCCTGATGGTTTCCCATAGCGCACCATCACCATTTCCATGGCTACCTCTGTTTGTAAAACATAATTCATGGAAGGGATGTCATTTACAAGGTTATATTCATATGGTTCCGGGTAATTTGAGCCTAACCACACCAGGTGAATCTGTGCTGCAATTGAGGGTTCCTTTTTTAATGCCAGTGCAATATTTGTAAGCTTGCCCACAGCAATTATTACCAGTTTTTCATCCGGCGTCTTTTTGGCCTGATCAATGATAAATTCCACCGCCTCATTTCCATCATATCCGGGATTGTTTAACTGTTCCTGAATGGTCTCAAAATCTGCATTGGCACCTTTCAGCAATGGTATTTCACCATATTGTGTAGCCAGTTTCAAGATTCTTTCAGCTTCCTCATAATGTTTTTCAATTTCATGTCCGGCACGGGTGGCATTAACAGTTACACCTTTTATATCAAAAACATCCTGGTTAAACAACAGATAAATAAGT
>JBEPYD010000490.1:1738-3594 GCA_041641575.1 Bacteroidales bacterium | reverse complement strand
CCTCCTTCCGCCTGCCCGCGCCGTTCCTTCCCCGCGTACTCCTTTCAACCAAATTTAAAAATCAATCCATGATATTTATCAGTTTATATAGGTAGAGCAGAAGGAAATTTTTACTTTTGCTTCCTGATAACGGAAAATAGAATTTTTGGGCGAGTTTAGAAAGAATTGGTTACTTTTACCTTTGAAAATTGCAGGCTTAACTTATGACAAAGCATTTGGAGGAAGAAACAAAAGCCTGGTACGCGGTATACACCCGTGCCCGGAACGAGAAGAAAGCGATGCAGGCACTACACGAAAGGGAAGTTGAAGCCTGGTTGCCCCTGCAAAAAAACCTTACCCTGCGGAAAGGGAAAAAAGTCTGGCAGGAAAAACCCCTCATCCCATCGTATGTATTCGTTCACCTGGCACCGCGGCAGCACGATACCGTGCGCTATACCCCGGGCATATCCAACGTGGTAAGTTTTCGCGGCAGCGCTATCCCCGTCACCCAAACAGAAGTTAAGTGGCTGCGCATGCTCGAAGGCCACGCCTCAGAACTGGAACATACAGGCGAATCATTTGCCAAAGGCGACAAGGTGGAAGTGATTGCAGGCCCCTTCCGGGGGATGCAGGGTACGCTTTGCGAAACAAAGCAATACACCAAAATGGCTGTAACCCTGGAATCACTCAACCATACGTTTTTGCTGAAAATAGACTCACGCTGGCTGAAAAAAACAGCCGGCCAACCTATACATGCTGCCGGCTAACCCCCGGCATCCTGTACCATGAAACGGTGCAGACCACATATCGCTCACAATATCAACTGGTTATGGAATAACACCCCGTAACACAGGAAGCGGAGCTATATGCATGTTCCCCGGTTTGTTGGTTACTGGGTTGAAAGAACGAAGTTGAAGGTTGAAGGCTCAAAGCCAGAAGAATGAAAAAAGTTGCCCGCCGCAACTTAGTGGAGGTGGAAGGGCGCAGCCCGTGGAATCTGTTAGCAATGAAAAGCAATAACAAGTTAGTAAAAGGTGTAAGCAGAAGCAAACAGATCGCCACGCTTCGCTAGCGATGACGAGCCTTGTTGCCACGATGAAGCACATTTTAGAAAACCCCGTAACTCAGTAACCCACTAACCCAGTAACCCCTTAACCAAGTAACCAGATAACCAAGTAACCCTGTAACCTTGAAACCCTTAAACTATAAACAATTTTTTTACTAGCGGCGGATACGGTTTAAATACAAGCATTCTAAAAGAAACATGAATATTACTTTTTCAAAGCATAGTGTTCAACAAAATTGAGAAAAGAGGAATTTCAAAAGAAGAAGTACTGGAAGTGATAAATAATCCAGACAAGCAATTTAAAATGGACAATGAGGTGACAGTTTATCAGGCACTTGACAATGACAAAAAATACTAATTACGTATCTTTGTAAATGTGCTTAAAAAACCAAATCTAAATGTAACTGCTTATAAAACCTCTAAAAAAGCAAAATATGAAGATTAAATATGACAAGGAAACTGATACCCTATATATTCGTTTCTCAGAATCTAATATTTCTGAAAGTATCGAAAACAAACCCGGTGTTATCATTGACTATAATGATGCTGCCAATGTTGTTGGAATAGAAATATTACAAGCCTCTAAACAAATGCCCCACTTTAATTCAGTAGAATATGAATTTGAAAATGAATGAGGTTGGAAGAAAAGTTGAATGGTAAAAAATGTTGAAAGTTGAAACCAGCTAACCAATTAACAAAGTAACCATATAACCAAGTAACCCTTAAACCTTAAACCATAAACCCTTTAAAAAAAGTTGAAAGTTGATAGTTTAGAGTTTAAAGAGATATCTGCAAACCGAATCCTTAAACC
>JBEPYD010000490.1:0-1728 GCA_041641575.1 Bacteroidales bacterium | reverse complement strand
CCCACTTTAATTCAGTAGAATATGAATTTGAAAATGAATGAGGTTGGAAGAAAAGTTGAATGGTAAAAAATGTTGAAAGTTGATCCATCTTCGCTAAAGCTACCACGGACAATGAAGTTGAAAGTTGAAAGTCGATAATTGCAAACCGAACCCATAAACCATAAACTATATAGCGTATTCCAGGCCTCGGAAGGATCGCCACAAGTGAAAAACACTTGCGGCAGGATGCAGGGGAAACCTTAAACCATAAACAATTAAAAAGAAGTTGAAAGTTGAAAGTTGAAAGCCGATAATTGCAAACCGAATCCTTAAACCTTAAACTATTTGTTGATAGTTGAATGTCGATAATTGCAAACCGAATCCTTAAACCATAAACCCTTTAAAAAAAGTTGAAAGTTGATAGTTTAGAGTTTAAAGAGATATCTGCAAACCGAATCCTTAAACCTTAAACTATAAACCTTAAACTATTTGTTGATAGTTGAATGTCGATAATTGCAGACCGAACCCCATAAACAATATAACCAATTAACCCAGTAACTCACTAACCCATTATCCCACCAGGCAAAAAACATCAATTTTTAATATTTTTGTAAATAACATTGAAGTTATGGAAAACGAATTATTAAAAAGAATAACCATTAACCCGGAAGTATGCCATGGTAAGCCAACCATACGCAATACAAGATTTATGGTAGAAAGTATATTGGAATATATGGCAGGCGGCGACACCATAGAAGATATCATTCACTCTTTTCCTGATCTTTCAAAAGAAGATATTTTAGCCTGCTTATCTTATGCAGCATTATCAATGAAATTAAAAGGTATTGAATTTCCAGCTGCATGAAGTTTCTGTTGGATGCCCATATACCCAAAGATATAAGTGAAATCTTACATGAATATGATTGTGTTCATACCTCAGAATTAGAACAAGGAAATTTAACCAAAGACGCTCACATAAATTCTATTTCAATTCAGGAAAACAGAACCCTAATTACTAAGGACACGGATTTCTACTACTCCTATTTATCAAACAGGAAACCCTATAAATTGGTACTCGTAAAATTAGGAAACTTCAGATTAAAGGCTTTAATCGATTATTTTACTCGAAATAAAGAGTATATAATTGATGCATTAAAAAGCCATTCATTTCTTATTCTTGAACAGGAGAAAATTAAAATTTTAGATTAACGGCTAATAAACTATTTGTTGAAAGTTGAAAGCCGATGATTGCAAAACGAACCCATAAACAATTAGTTGAAAGTTTAAAGTTTATAGTTTAATGAGATATTTGCAAACCGAATTCCATAAACTATAAACAATAAACCATTAACCAGTTAATGTTTAATTTCGAGAAACTTGAGGTTTGGCAATTAGCACGTAAACTTGTAAAAGAGATTTATTTAATTACAATAAGATTTCCAGATGAAGAAAAGTTTGGATTGGTAAATCAGCTTAGACGTGCAGCAGTATCAGTAGCCTCCAACCTAGCGGAAGGAGGATCTAGAAATACTAACAAAGATCAGGCACATTTTACTCAAATGGCATATAGCAGCCTGATGGAAGTTGCCAATCAACTGATATTATCACATGATCTTGGATACATCGATCACCCACTATTAAATGATATAACCAAACAAATTAAAGAATTAGCCCTAAAGCTTTCTGCTCTTAGAAAAACACAATTAGCTAGAAAGAGTTGATAGCATATTAATGAAAATTGATATCTGC
>JBEPYD010000489.1:0-3621 GCA_041641575.1 Bacteroidales bacterium | reverse complement strand
CTTTGAAAGGAATAGGCTTTACAGATGAAGATATTCGGCAGTTGCTGGTTATAAATCCCGCCGAAGCATTTGCCATAAAAAAAAGAGTGAGGTAGCTTATTTTCTTTTTTTACCCCGGCTTCCCAGAACGCCCCATCCACCGCTTCCCAGCAAAAAACCAAAAGAGTACCAGGCCCCATTGTTGTTTTGGGCAAACATGGTAACATCTTCTTTGAAAAGCATTACCACCAGATCAATGGGGGCGATAATGCCATGCCACAATCCTCCCCAAAAGCCATAGGTGTGGCCATCAAGGCAGGCGTCTACTACTTCCCGGTTGGCACAACTACCAAAGAGAAATAGTATTACAAAGAGCAAAACAAGAATTTTATTACCAGGCTTTTTCATAGGTAAAAGGTTTAATGAATAAATGATTATACTAGGTTTTTAAACTTACTCTTCTGGCTTCTCATTGCTTTCAACGGGCAATTCCAGAATATCCTTTGCCTCATTTAATTCAAGCGTTCCCACATCTTTTAGTTTTCTGCTCATCACACTGGTACGGGTTACGCGCAGGTCATTCAGAGATTTTGATGCCGTGGAGAGTTGCTTATCTACTTTATCGAGTTGGTCTGCGAATTTATCGAATTCTGTTTTTACAGCCTCCAGTATTTTCCATACTTCGCTGCTTCTTTTTTGCACCGCCAGGGTTCTGAAACCCATCTGCAGACTGTTTAACAAGGCAGATAGGGTAGTGGGGCCTGTTACTGTTACCCTGTATTTACGTTGCAAAATTTCAAAGAGACCCGGATGCCTGAGTATTTCGGCATAAAGGCTTTCCACGGGCAGAAACATAATGGCAAAATCCGTGGTATGTGGTGGATCAATATATTTTTCACTGATGTCTTTGGCAAAAGATTCTACTGATTTCAACAGTACTTTTTGGCATGTTTCAATTTTTGATTTTTCTCCCTCTTCATAAGCATTCGTTAATAGGTGGTAATTTTCAATTGGGAATTTAGAGTCTATCGGCATCCATACCTCCTCATCACTGTCCTTACCGGGAAGCTTTATGGCAAATTCCACGTGGGCCTGGCTGCCTTTTTTTGTGGCCACATTTTTTGCATATTGATCAGGAGTAAGCAATTGCTCCAGGATATTCTCAAGCTGATATTCCCCCAAAACGCCGCGGGTTTTGACATTTGAAAGCACTTTTTTCAAATCGCCCACACCTGTGGCAATGTTTTGCATCTCACCCAGCCCTTTATGTACCTGTTCCAAACGCTCACTCACCTGCTTGAATGATTCGCCTAATCTTTTTTCAAGGGTAACTTGTAATTTCTCATCTACGGTGTTTCGCATTTCCTTGAGCTGCAGGTTATTATCTTCACGAATGGCTTTTAACTGGTTCTCAATATTTTCCCTTACCTCCTTTATGCTTTGCGCCGATTGTTGGTTCAATTCGGTTTGCTGCTTACTGAAATCACCAAATTTTTGCCGGATTAATTCATTCAGGTCTTTGTTGTTATCCGTATTGGAACGACTGAAATCTGTTAAAGTTTTGGCCAGCTCTCCCCGGTTCTCTTTGGCAATCAGCATGCTCTCCTGCCGGTTGCGCTGGAACTCATCTTTTATAGATTTTTCATTACGCTCCAGCGCTGTTTCAAAATTTTTAATTCTCTCTTCTACGGCCTTTAGTTGATCAAAATATAAGCTGCTTTCCTTTTTTCTGAGATGTAGCCAGATGCTTACTGCCGATAAAACTATGGTTGCGATAAGAAGTCCTTCAATCATTCCTGTGTTATTTTATTTTACTACAAATATAGGATTTGGATGGCAATTCTGAACAGTTTCATACAGCATTCATTCTTGTAATTTTGAAAAATCTTTACCAGTAACTACTTAGGCATTTTTACTTTCGGGCTAATTAACTTTTAATTTTTCTAATTATCTTAGACATTTTAAAACACTGCTTAATTTAATTAAATATACACTCATGTTCAATTTTAATATTATTACCCGCTTTTGTGTTCTGTCTTTTCTGGTTAATGTTATATTTTTTACTTCTTCAATTGCGCAGGATAAACATTATGAAGCGCCGGGAAATCACAATCCTGTAATCCCGGGTTTCTTTGCAGATCCTTCTTTTGTTGCCATGGATGGAAAATATTATATCTATCCCACTACCGTTTCTAAATATATGGAGCCGGTGGTGTGGGTGTCTGATGATCTGGTTAATTGGAATGTGCATCATTTAGGAATTACCGGTGAGCATTTTTTCTGGGCGCCCTCTGTGTTAAAAGGGAAAAATGAAAAATATTACCTGTACCATACCAGTGGATTTGATTTTAAATGTCATCTGTATATAGGAGAGACGCCAACAGGTCCATGGGAGAAATTTGGTTTTGTTGAGGAAGGATTTGACCTGCAGGTTTTTGAAGATCCTTCAACAGGTAAAGTATATGGGCTATCTTCTGACCCGCAATCGCGGCCCCGGATCGTGGAGTTTGAAAACGATCCTGATGATCCCGGATACCTGACTAAAGTAGTTCATGAAGCATCACCGGAAGGACCCTTTTTTGATTATACTGAAGGTTCCTTTATCGTTTACCGCAATGGATGGTATTATTTAATGTATTCCGGCGGTAAATGCGGTGATGTTACTTATAACATCCGTTATGCACGTAGCCGGGACATTTATGGTCCTTATCTTGATGGTCCCAAACACGCCATATTGGAACAGGTGCCTGAAAAGAATATTTATGGCACCGGACATCATTCTGTTTTTATGCTGAATGACGAGTATTATATTGTTTATCACCGGCAGGATAAATACAATGCTCCCACATGCAGTGAGCGAATGGTATGTATCGATAAGATGGAATTTGATGCAGAAGGCCACATTAAAAAAATTACACCCACAAATGCAGGCATCGATTTTTCTGAGATTACCGGTGCTGAGAAGCCGAAAAACCTTGCGCTGGGAAAAGAAACCACCTCATCAGGTAATGCAAAAGGCTTTGAGCCCGATTATGCTGTGGATGGCAACTATGGCACACGATGGATGCATGGAAATTCTGGTTCATTTTCAGTTGATTTAGGAACGGTTTCTAATATTGAACGGATAGTTCCTTATTTCCTTTATTACGACTATTTTAATCTTTACCGGATTAAAACTTCAATGGACAATCAGAACTGGGATCTGTATTTTGATCAGAGTAAAATTGCCCAAAAAGGTGCATCATCTGTTCCTCCCAAAAAGGCAAAGGCACGATATGTTAAAATTGAATTTGTACGTGGGCCATCTGCAGCCACCCTCTGCGAATTGGAAGTGTATGGTTCACCAGCCAAATAAATTGTTTGACTACCCTTATTTTAGTATTTAAATATTTTTTACAAGACTAAAATACTGTTTAAATATTGTTGTAAATGTGGTTGAAATATGGTTTAAATGTTGCTTTTTTTGATTGACGCAATATAGTTGCTCATTTTTACAGATAGTTTTTCTGCCTTTGTCGAAATATTTTCAAATGCATTCTTTTTTTATCCTAATTCAAAAGCTATCTCTGTTTGGCAAACAATTTCCATTAAAGAGCTATAAGATATATTAATAAAATGTATTATGGGGTATCTAATCATCTC
>JBEPYD010000488.1:0-3623 GCA_041641575.1 Bacteroidales bacterium | reverse complement strand
GAGATGATTAGATACCCCATAATACATTTTATTAATATATCTTATAGCTCTTTAATGGAAATTGTTTGCCAAACAGAGATAGCTTTTGAATTAGGATAAAAAAAGAATGCATTTGAAAATATTTCGAAAAAGGCAAAAAAAACTATCGGTAAAAATGAGCAACTATATTGCGTCAATCAAAAAAAGCAACATTTAAACCATATTTCAACCACATTTACAACAATATTTAAACAGTATTTTAGGTCCTGTAAAAATATTTAACCACTAAAATAAGGGTAGTCAAAACTTTTATTGCTACAATCATTCCGGCCTTTTATCTTTACAAAAAATTTAAAACTTCTGACAGTGCAGAATTATATAAACACCTTGAGAAAGAACCTGAATTATTTATTTATAACAGCAGGCAGCTTAGTTTTATTGACACTGGTTTTATCTGCCTGTAATCAACCACTTTCAAAAAAGAATGAGTCTATGATTTGGATTAGCAATGGTGATGTAAAAGCAGGTATCCTGCCTGATGTGGGAGGCAGAGTTGTATATCTTTCATTAAACGGCAAAGAAAATTTACTTGCTTCTGACAGCACACTATGGAATGAACCCTTTGCTGCCCGTCCGGAGATTGCAAGCACTACGCCATTTAAGGCCTACAACGGGCATATTGTATGGTTGGGTCCACAATCAGGATGGTGGACACAGCAAAATGAAGACACTGCCAAGCGAAACCGTGCCGATGTATGGCCCCCCGATCCTTATCTGATATACAGTGCATACAGCATTCTTTCTCAATCCGATACTTCAGTGGTAATGCAGGGGCCTGAAAGTAAATATTCAGGTGTACAGCTGACCAAAGCAATCACCATTGATGCAAATGGGAAAGTCACCTTTGATGTTACCGCTAAAAACATTCGAAATGAACCCGTTAGCTGGGATTTGTGGCTAAATACCCGCCTCAATGGATATGCCACTTGTTTTGTACCCATCAGTGACACAGCGGATATAAGAGAAGAAGCAACAGAAGATGAGAAGAAGGTAAAACCGGAATTTTCGGTTAACAAGGGGTACTTTACAATTGACCCTACAGCGCCATCAGAACAGAAAGAGATGCGGGTAGGTAAATACTTCATCCATCCTGGCGCAAATTACATGGCCGCTTTTTATAATGAACAGGTATTATTGTTTTCTTTCAATCTTCCTGCAAAGGAGGATGTCCATCCGGAACAGGCAGCAGTTGAAATATATAATATCACTACACATAAAGCCGGTGATGCATTGCTGGAGATGGAATTGCACAGCCCATTTAAAACTTTGCAGCCGGGAGAGGAAATATCCAGCGGATTAACCTGGCAACTGGCTGAGGCAGATGAACAAATAAATATTGACGAAAAAATATCTCTGATAGAGCAGATGCGCAGGAATAAGTAGCCTATTCTTTGTTTTTTGATAAAAATGTGCTGATATTTTCTTCCAGTTTCTTTACCAACAGGGTTCTGGCCTCTAAACTTGTCCAGGCTACATGTGGCGTTAATACCAATTTGTTTTTGTTTTTTACATGCAACAGAGGATTCTCCGGAGAAATGGGTTCCTGAGTGAAAACGTCAAGGCCGGCACCCCGAATAATCTCTAAATCTATGGCTTCTGCCAAATCAGTTTCATTAACTATCCCTCCCCGGGCAGTGTTAATCAGAAGAGCTGACTTTTTCATTAAACGCAACTGATCCTTTCCAATAAGGTTTCGTGTCTTTTCGTTAAGGGGCGCATGGATACTGACAACATCACTTTTCTGCAAAAGGTTTTCTAGTGAGGTGCGTTCATACAGGCAGTCGTTATTTGCACCTGAGGTTGAATAATACAGGACCCGGCAGCCAAATGCCTCTGCGATTAATGCCACTCTTTTACCAATATTTCCCATGCCAATAATCCCAAAATTCTTTTGGGAAAGTTGCCAGTAAGTACGTCCATAATGTGTAAAGAGATTGCTTTGTGCATAATCTCCGTTTTTCACATAAGAATCAAAATAAGGCAATTCATGCAAAAGGCTTAACAAAAGGGCAAACGTACTTTGTACCACACTTGATGTAGAATAGTTGGCCACATTTTTAACCTCTATTCCTTTTTTCTCGGCATAAGTTAAATCAATATTATTGATGCCTGTGGCAGCCTCACAAATTAATTTCAGATCGGGGAGCTGGTCTATAACATCTGCGGTAATTTGAACTTTGTTAGTAATTATAATTTCTGCTCCCTGGCATCGATCTACAATCTCATTCTGCGAGGTGTTGTTGTAGACCACCACATCGCCAAATTTGCTAAGATTATCAATAGTTATGCCCCCGAGGGCATCAGCTTCAAGATGAACAATTTTCACAGTAATAATATATAAATTGCTGGTTTACCAGAATAAAATATACAAAACAACAACAATTGCAATAATTCCAATGGCACCAATGTTAAAAGAAGTTGAAGTTTTAAAGAGGTTTATATCTACATCGTATGATTTTCTGTCTACCATTTTCACTTTTGCATTCATCATAAATATCAAACCTGCAAAAGCCAGTCCGGATGTTAACACAAAAATGGCCTCAAAACCTAAATGAGCAAGTGGACCCGTAAGTGCAATGCCTGCCACAAGTGTGATAAAAGAGGCTATAAAGAATCCCCATGCTGTATTGATCATGGCACGTGCTCTTTTTCCTTCTGGAAGTGTTCCTTCTATTTTTGGCCTTCTGTCTGTAATTGATATAATAGAGGCTACAAAAGTCAGAATAATAAAAACGTACCCCATTCTTAAAATAAAAGGTAGATCCGGTAACAAAAGTTTGATAACTATGCCTAATGGAATGGTAATTATGGCAGTCCATAGTGCAGCCCGTGAAGTAGCCTGTTTCCAGAAAAGGCCCATACCAAATACTACCACTACACCGGGATAGATATATCCTGTATATTCCTGTATGTACTGAAATGCCTGATCGAGGTTGCCCAGCAAAGGTTTTGCCAGTGAAATTGCTATGATAAGTGCAGTAAAGGAGACAATTCGACCTACCATTACCAATTGTTTCTCAGAAGCTTTTTTATTTATAATGGTTTTGTAAATATCCATCGTAAAAATAGTGGCCGTACTGTTTATCATTGAAGCGAGAGAGGAAACAATAGCTGCTACCAGAGCTGCAAATGTAAGTCCCCGAATACCCGCAGGCACAAAGTTTTTCAACAACCAGGGATACGCCTCATCTGCGCGTTCAATAGAACCCACTACATCTGCCTTATCCAGTAATTCGGGGTGCTGAAACAACACATATGCAGTAATTCCGGGAATAATTACCAGCAAGGGAATTAAAATTTTCAAATAACCTGCAAATATAAGTCCCTTTTTAGCCTGGGCAAGGTTTTCTGCAGCCAGACCTTTCTGAATGATGAACTGGTTGAAACCCCAGTATCCAATATTTATCAGCCACATTGCACCTAAAATAACGGCAAGGCCGGGAAGATCAAGAAAGGCATCTTTGGTACCGCCTGTGCCGTCAGGGATGGCCGTTCCCTCGGGAATAATCATGTTAAAATGCGGGTCGCCGGCTTTTTCATAAAGCACAGCAAATCCCTGAAGAATTCCTTCCCCGCCGGAAACA
>JBEPYD010000487.1:0-3623 GCA_041641575.1 Bacteroidales bacterium | reverse complement strand
CGGCCTTTTCAGAATCCTGTACGCCTCCTTTTGAAAGATGATCAATTTCTTCGGCTGCCACTTTACTGCGTTCGGCAAGTTTGCGTACTTCAGCAGCCACAACTGCAAATCCTTTGCCATGTTCCCCTGCACGGGCGGCTTCCACGGCTGCATTTAAAGCCAGAATATTGGTCTGAAAAGCAATATCATTAATGATAAGGATTTTCTCTGCAATTTCATTCATAGAAGTTACTGCGGTGCCAGTAGCTTTGTTGCTGGCCTCAATTCCTTCTGCTGATTTCAATGCTATTTGTTCCGTTTGCTGCGAATTTTCAGTGTTTTGCTGAATGTTGGATGCCATTTCTTCCATGCTGCTGGAAACCTTCTCTACCGATGAGGCCTGCTCGCTGGCCCCCTGACTAACCTGCTGCGATGTAGATGATAGTTGCTGGCTGGCAGAAGCAATATTTTCTGCACCCTCTATCACATTTCTAACGATTTGGCGCAGCTTTACTGCCATGCGATCAATATTTTTAAGTAAAACACCAATTTCATCTTCATTTTGCTGCTTTATTATAACCGTCAGATCCCCCTTTGCAAGTGCTTCAACAGCTATATTGGCCCTTCTTAATGAACCATTTATCCCCCTGATCAGATAATAAGACAGAAGGATTGAAAACACAAGTGTGATAATAATCAGCAAGATATTTTGTGTTGTAATATTTTGAAGTTCAACCTCTGAAGTCTCTTTTAAATCCTCAGATATTTCCAGCTGTATACCAATTAATTCCGAAATTTTAGATGTATATGGATCGATATCCCGGTACAGGTCATTTTTGATAATATCCTCAAGCATTGCAAGAGTCTCCGGGCTTTTCCCCTGCGCAATAACATCAACAATTTTTGCATAGGTGACTTTAGATGTATTCCTTAGGGAGATGGCTTCCTGCATGAGTGTAAGCTCCTTTCCTTCAATTAAAGTTCCTTCGTATGCGTTCCAGTTTTCCGTAACAATCTTTGTGGCTTCTTTTAAATCTGCCTCTGCCTGTTCAAAAGTAATAAGGCCGTGGAAGGCTTTATGTGTTACATCAACAATTTGCACAGCATAGGCATCAGAAACATTTTTAAGCTGTTCTAACGGGATTACCCGATCTCTATACATTGTTTCCAGATAGCTGTCAGCCCTTTTGAGATCAATTATGCCTTTAATACCAATAAAAGAAATAGTGAGTACAAGCACAGAAACGAGTAATGTGAGTTTGGTTCTGATTTTAAGATTTCTCATGTTTATAACGTTTAGTATGTTTATGTAATCATACGTAACGTTTTAGGTACTGTGACAAAAATTAAATGATAAATTCTATAAGTTCAGGTGAGTTTAATCACCCTTATAATAAAATGGCATACATATATCCGTCAGAACTACCCACATATAGCACGTCATCTTCGATTACCGGAGAAGCAAGTATGGCTCCTAAATCATGCAAATCTCTTTCAGTCTCCAAATAATCTTCACCATATATTTCAAAATCTTCCCTGTATTCTCCTTCATCAGTAAAAACATTTTGGTAATTTTCCCTGAACCCTTCGGTAACAAATTTAAATTGAGACATTCCTGTGAAGGCATCAAAACCTAAAATATCTCCTGCAAAAGTGCCACAGTAAACGCGCCCATTATGGAAGGCTGCCTGCCCGTATACACGCATCTTTAATTCAATTTCCCAAATGATTGTACCATTTTGTTTGTTAAAGCAATAAAAGGTATGCCCATCGGAAGTACCTGTGTAAACATAATCTCCGTACACCAGGGGTGGAGCTACAAACCAGCCACCTGTATGCCGGTAATTCCAGTTTCCATAACCTTCCTCTGCATTCAATGCATAAAAATTATAATCCCTGCTGCCGAAATAGACTGTCTCTTCATTAACCACGGCGGCTCTCTGTACGGCTCCTTTTGGAAAATATTTTGCTCCTATGGTATTAAACTTCCATAGTAAACTACCATTTTCTGCTGAGAGGCAGTAAAAAAATCCATCAAAAGACCCCACATATATTTTATCATTAGAAAATACCGGCGTGGCATGAACTGCACCTGCTGTTTCAAAACTCCATTTTATTGTCCCCTGCGCAGCATCCAGGGCATATATATTTCTGTCGCCGCTCCCCCAATAAACAATAGAATCCTTTACAGTGGGAGAAGAAAGGTAATAATCCCAAAGATCCACCATTTCCTCACTGCCGGCCTTAAAATGCCATACGGAAGTTCCGGTATTGCTTTCAAGTGCATGTAAAATTCCATCGGAGCTACAAAACAGCACAATATTTTTATAAAGGGCAGGCGATGAATGTACGGCTCCATTTGTTTGATAATGCCACTTTTCCTTTCCTGTTTTCTTATCCAATGCGTAAAAAATAGAGTCTCCGCTTCCAAAATAAACGAAATTCTCAGTTACTAATGGCGTGGAATAAATTCTTCCATTTGTCTTAAATAACCATAATGCTTTTTCATTAGCATTTATGAAAAACATGCTACTAATAATTAAGACAAAAATAAAAAGAAACCTTTTATTGCGAATGAAGTATGTAAGCATCTAATATTATTGGTTTAGGAGTGATAATTTTATATAAAATGAATGAAGTTTAGCCTCCATCTGTGCAATATAGTTAGCAAATCGGGCCTTTTAGTATTTTCCTTTTGCTTATCCGGGCTGCAATGGTTAAAAAACAAGCAGGTAAAAGCGCTAAGCAGTATCTCGTTATTATACATATAGAATAAGTTCCGGTTTTATTTATAATACTGGTACTAATTCCAAATATAGATATTATTTCGGGCAAATGAATCAGTTTTTCCATTTCTTTGCATCCTGCAAGTTTATAATTTATGACGGTCATTCAGGCCACGGAGGCAGCTAGAGTTAAGGGCAAGCCTTTGGAGGGCTTTTTCATTGCGCCATTAAAATTTAATTCCAGGGTTTGAAATAACCACAAGTCATTAGACTTGCGGGAGCGAAGGTAAGTTTAGATAAATGGAGGAAGTTATAAGGTTTACCCTTATGTGTTCTTTGAGTCTTTGAGTCTTGGTGGCTGAAAAGACTGAAAATTGAAACCTGTGGTAATTTCGTGGCACGCCGGAGTATGGTATTTCAATTACAGTTTGTTCTTGCCACGCGGGGTTAACTTATAATTTTTTCTACAAATATGTAACCCCTCCGGGGCAATTGGCCTGGAGTTATATATCCATTTTGTTGGGGTTTTATGATTTCCCCTGCATCCTGCCGCAAGTTTTTTTAACTTATGGCGGTCATTCGGACTATAAAAACAGCAAATCACAGACTTGCGGGAGCGAAGGTAAGTTTAGATAAATGGAGGAAGTTATTTTGTATCCTGATGTTTTCATTATGTATTTGAATCCTGGTCACTGAAAAAGGTGAAATTGAAAGGTGAAAGCTAATACTTGAGAGGTGATCCTTGGTGTATTCTTTGTGTCTTTGAGTCTTGGTGGCTGAAAAGACTGAAAATTGAAACCTGTGGTAATTTCGTGGCAAGCCGGAGTATGGTATTTCAATTACAGTTTGTTCTTGCCACGCGGGGTTAACTTATAATTTTTTCTACAAATATGTAACCCCTCCGGGGCAATTGGCCTG
>JBEPYD010000486.1:0-3626 GCA_041641575.1 Bacteroidales bacterium | reverse complement strand
TCCTGCAGATGGTCAGGTAAATCTTTTTGCATTAATTGGACAATCGGTAAGGAAAGGTGAGCTATTGGCTTTGGTCACTGGCTCTGGTTTTGAAAATAATATTAGTACTAAATTAAAAGAAAGTAAAATAGCTTTTGAAAAAAGTAAAGCCGATTTCATACGTACAAAACCATTGGTAGTAAAACAGGTAATTTCTCAAAAGGACTTCTTGCAAATAGAATCACAATACAAAGAAGATTCACTACATTATTATCAACTTGCTGGCCAGGTTTCAAATAATGGATTGAAAATAACTTCACCGTCTGACGGATATATCAGCAATGTAAATGTTTCAAATGGCCAGTTTGTGGAAAATGGTTCTGTTATTCTAAGCGTAAGCAGCAAAAATAAACTAATTATCGAAGCATTTGTAAATCAGTCTGATTTTCAAAAAGTAAGTGGCATTTTCGATGCTAATTTTTCGTTTAGCAATGGAGAGGAATCTGTAACCTTAGCTGAGTTAAACGGCAAAGTAGCTTCAAAAAATGCTTTTGTAAACGAAAATACCACACGTATTCCGGTTACTTTTTCTGCTTTGAATAATGGAAAATTAATGCCAGGCATGTTTCTGGAAGCATTTTTAAAAACTGGCAAGAAAGACAAAGCATTGGCAGTTCCATTATCTTCTATCATCGAAGAGCAGGGACAATACTTTGTTTTCATTCAAACCGGTGGAGAATCTTATGTGAAACAACAGGTTAAACTTGCTAATAATGATGGTATTTATACCGAAATTATTTCAGGCTTAAAGAAAGGTGAACGAATTGTAACCACAGGTGCTTATCAGATTAAACTTGCTGCTATGGCAGGCGATTTACCACTACATGGACATACGCATTAGAATTGAGGATTGTGAATTGAGGCTTTGCATTTATAGACACATTAAATGAACAGGTGTAAGCACAAAAAGATATGAACCGAAACAATCTGCCCCGATTTGTTGGGGAAATTGGAGCTTCACAACCACAAGCTGAAGGCGAACACGATCAGCCATGCTAATATTTGTAAAAAGTTCAGGGCTTTGGAGCATTGGGTTACTCAGCTTACAATAATTTTGAAGTTGTATTCTAAGGAAAGAATTAAGTGCTTTTTTGTGTGAAGCAAACAAATCATCTTCCATTTTTATTAAAAGCAACAGAACAGTGCAAGGAAAGTGATTGGAGATTAAAAAACTATTCCATATTCAAATAAAAAGTATCCAACAATAAAAACTATGTTAAATAAAATTATACAATTCAGTTTAAGTAACCGACTTCTGGTATTGTTTATGGCTTTTATCCTTTTAATTGGAGGAAGCTATGTGGCAACGCAAATGGAAGTAGATGTATTTCCTGATCTTACTGCCCCGTCCGTAGTGGTTTTAACAGAAGCACACGGAATGGCTACCGAGGAGGTAGAGCGTCTGGTTACCTTTCCAATAGAAACCGCTGTAAACGGAGCAACCAATGTTCGCAGGGTTCGCTCGTCATCTGCAACTGGTATTTCTATTGTTTGGGTAGATTTTGAATGGAATACAGATATTTTTAAAGCCCGGCAAATAGTGAGTGAAAAACTGGCAACGGTTGCTGAACGATTGCCTGAAAATGCCGGAAACCCTACCCTGGCTCCACAATCTTCCATAATAGGTGAAATAATGGTGATTACCGTTTCATCAGATTCACTTTCTCCCATGAATTTGCGCACTATTGCCGATTGGCAGATACGAAACCGCTTACTTTCTATAGGAGGTGTTTCACAAGTGGTAGTTATGGGTGGCGAATACAAACAATATATTGTGGAAGCTGACCCTGAGAAGATGGATTATTATGATGTATCCTTTGTTGAATTATTTGAAGCATGTAAGAGTTTAAACCAAAATGCAACAGGAAGTTTTCTTAACGACTTTGGTAATGAATATGTCATTCGTGGAGTGATTCGCACCAATAATCTTGATGATATTGGTAATTCAGTTGTTAAGGTAAAAAATGGCAATCCCGTTTCAGTTAATGATGTAGCAAGGGTAAAAACAGGCTCATCACCTAAAATCGGTGCAGGATATCTAAATACTAAACCTGCGGTTGTTATGACTGTTTTAAAACAACCCAATACCAACACCCTTGTTTTAACAAAAAAGATTGATGAGGCTATAGAAAACTTGCAGGAAACATTGCCATCTCACCTTAAAGTAAGAACTGATATTTTCAGGCAGGCAGATTTTATTGAACGTGCAGTAAACAATGTAACAAAAGCTTTATTGGAAGGTGGACTTTTTGTAATGATAATTCTGTTTTTATTTTTATTAAACTTCCGGACTACGCTTATATCACTGATCGCTATTCCGCTTTCACTTTTAGTGTCAGTACTTACTTTAAAATTTCTTGGTCTAACCATAAATACGATGTCGTTGGGGGGTATGGCCATTGCCATCGGCTCTTTGGTTGACGATGCAATTATTGATGTTGATAATGTGCTAAAAAGACTTAAGGAAAATGCCCGGTTACCAGAAAAAAAGCAGGAACAAAAGTTAAAGGTTATATTTAATGCCTCTAAAGAAATCAGGGCTTCAATTCTGAATGCAACACTGATTATTATTGTTGCATTTATCCCATTATTCTTCCTTTCTGGAATGGAAGGAAGAATGTTAAAGCCTTTAGGTATTTCGTTCATTGTATCATTGTTTGCTTCTTTAATAGTAGCTATTACACTTACACCCGTTTTATGTAGTTTTCTGCTTACAAGCGACAAACAATTAAAGCAGCATCAAACGGGATCTCGTTGGGTAAGATGGCTAAATAAAAAGTACGGGAAAGTATTGGAACGTTCATTGAATTTCAAAAAATCAATGATAGGTGCAGCAGGAGTATTATTTATTGCCGCAATGTTTGTACTGTTTAACCTTGGGCGAACTTTCCTGCCTGAATTTAACGAGGGTATGTTAACCCTAAGTACTGTAAGCTTACCAGGTATTTCACTGGAAGAAAGCAACAAAATGAATTTAATGCTCGAGAAGGAAATGCTTGAGATGGATGAGATAAATACCATCGTTCGTCGTACAGGTCGTGCTGAACTTGACGAACATGCCCAGGGCGTTTTTTCATCTGAAGTTGATGTACCATTTACATTGAATGGTCGATCCAAAGAAGATTTTCTGGAAGAATTACGAAACAGGTTAGGGGCAATCAGGGGAATTAATATAACCGTTGGACAACCCTTGTCGCACCGCATTGACCACATGCTGTCCGGCACCAGGGCAAATATTGCAATAAAGATATTTGGTTCTGATTTGCACAAGATGTTTTCCCTGGCTACCCAAATAAAATTAAACATACAAGGTATTGAGGGTTTGGTTGATGTAAACGTTGAGCAACAGGTTGAAATCCCGCAATTGCAAATTAAACCAAAACGGGAAATGTTGAAACAATATGGTATTCCAATCAATGAATTTGCTGAATTTATCGATGTAGCCTTTGCTGGTGAGAAGGTATCAGAGGTCTATGAGGGGAATATGAGCTTTGATTTGATTCTGCGTTACAATGACCGGTATCGACAATCTATTGAAGCCATTAAAAGCACGCTGATTGACACGCATGATGGTAATAAAGTAGCCT
>JBEPYD010000485.1:0-3627 GCA_041641575.1 Bacteroidales bacterium | reverse complement strand
GGGCATTTAAAAATAAATCCAAATATCAATTCTAATACTGGAAAATGAAAAACATAAAAGACATCAGTATATTTGCTATTCCATATTTCTTTTTATGTGGAGGTTTATATCATTTAACTTATTGGTCGACCTTTAATATAAATGGACTCTCATTCATATCCATATCAAATATTATTAAATCATCGATCTATCCGATAGTAGTAACACTTGTTTTTGTTGTTATCGGAATAATTCTTGGGGAGTCGATATTTAGATTTGATAAATATTCTCCACCTGATGAAGGTAGAGAAACAAAAATTGGTAAAAAACTCAATTCCAATATCGCCATCACAATATTTTTAGTTTTATGGATTTCTGCTTTGATATTTTTGTATTTGTTTGGAACTAGCGAAAGATGGATTTTGTGGGCATTTATTTTTTCATCTGTTCCTATATTTGCATTAGACAGAATTAGATTATGGAAAAATGATTTTGAAAATCATAATTTAAGAATGTGGACAATAAGAATTCTAATTTGGTTTCCCACATTTTCATTCGCAGTTGGCAAATACAATTGTGAATTAGTATATAGAAATATTGATTATAAGTTTACTACAACGCATAACATTGAGATATTTCCAAGAACAAATGCCAAGAGTGATACAATAAAACTAATTGGATACACTGAGAAATATATTTTCTTCACAGATTTAGAGAATACTAAAACCTATATGATTAAGCCTGAAAAGTTAGAATTTATTGAGTTATTAGTTAAAAAATGAAAACGCCCTACAACATTTTAGGAATTAAGGCACAGTTGAGCCCTGAAAAAGGCAGTAGGTTGATTTACCTGCTGCCTTTTTTCAGGGGTAGCTGCCATTGAAATACAATCCATTCAATTTTCAAGCATGACAGAAAACACTTCTAATCCATCAATCGAACTGGGATGGCAGCGAGCATTGCTTATTTTACTCCCGTTTCTGTTCGTTGTAACTGCTTTTGAGTTTATGGGTGCATTGGTTATTTATGCTCCCTTAGTGTATAATACTGAAATTAATACTGCCCAGATGCTTGTGGTTACAACTTTTGGAATGTTCGGAACCGTTTTATTGATTTTAATTTTTTTGAGATTTGTGGACAACGAGCCCATTTCCAGCATCGGGATAAACCGGCACTTTTCGCTTTCTCAATTATTTTATTCCGCTCTGTTTGTAACATTGGCAATTGGAACTGGTTTTCTGCTATTGTTGTTTTTTGGACAAATACAGGTTCAGGCATTTGATTTTGAGATGATTCCGTTTTTACAGTCATTCGCATTGTTTACAATCGCTGCTTTTGGCGAAGAAATATTTATCAGGGGTTATATTTTAAAGAATCTTACTCAATCTTTTTCACATAAAACTGCATTAATATTGTCTTCTCTTCTGTTTTGTGCTTTACATCTTTTCAATCCAAACATAGACTTAATTTCTGTTATCAACCTTTTTCTGGCGGGTATTGTACTAGGTATTGCTTATTTATACAGTGGTAACCTTTGGTTGCCCTTATCCATTCATTTTTTCTGGAATTTTATTCAAAGTCACCTCGGTTTTATGGTGAGCGGGCAAAGCCTGTATTCTCTGGTTAAAATAGATCTTGTCAATAATACGATATGGAATGGCGGTGCGTTTGGATTTGAAGGTTCTATTCTTTCAATTATTTTTGAACTTGGTGCAATAGCTTTTTTGTGGAGATTGTTTACTGGAAGGAAATTGGCTTATCACATATGATTGTAGTTATTCCTTCTCCAACAATTATAATAGTCATTGATATTCTTTGAGTTGCAGAGTTTGTCACGTATAAAGATGTAATCAAATTTGAAAAGTACATTTTACAATATAACCATATTCCTGGGGGGCTGTTTCATATCGACCCTTTCTTTTTTTATACTATTTCTGATTGAATATTCAGAAGAGACTTTTGTTTTAAATAGTTCTGTAAGCTTAATTGATAGTTTAAGGTTAACGGCTTACTGCCTCTTTATTGCTTTAGTTGAGGAGTTTGTTTTCAGGTATTTATTTTTAAAAAAATGGATAAAACACAAACAAAAAAAATTTACGGGTAGAGTTGTTTCTTTGGGATTAATAAGTTCAATAATATTTGGTTTCTTACATTTAAATTTGAATGAATTTCCTTTAATGCAAATAAATTTAGTATTTAGTGGAATTAGTTTGTTTTTTGCAACTTATCTCTTTAGAAATGTAAGTATAGCAATAGGTATGCATTTTTCCTGGAATTTTATACAGGGGGTCATCTTTCCATTTGAGGGAAGTGGCTCAGAATTCGATAATATTTTAGTTTTACAAAGTGGGGTTAATATTAATCCTGAGGCCAGTCAGTTTATGTTTGTTACTTTTTTTGTGGAAATTATACTTATTTGGGCATTTGTAAAAATAAAATAAAAGCATTTAATGAATATACCGCTCTCGCATGAATTCTTCCTATTTCAGATCAAAGTTGTCAGTAATTTTCGGAGATAAAAATATACTGTAACTTATGTTCATTCTCTGGCAGTAAAAAAGTTAACATCCAATCTTAATCATCAGCCCATTCATGCATTCCTCGTCCCTCTCCAATGATTAAACATACCTTATTTTCTCTCTGATAGGAGAGCTGGTCTGTGGAAGGCATGTGGGTGGATTGACTTGACAGGGTTTGGAGAGTGAAAGGCATCCGTCCACTGACGGATGCCAGGGTGAGGTCAGGATGAAGTATTCATTTACCTTCTAAACTACACGTAGTTTTAGTTATTCAAACAGCGGCTGAGTTAACCTGATGGGTTTGGACGATACAATCTATTTGCTAAAACGTCGGGTACAGTTGGCAACAATAATTTGCTTCAATCGTTTTATTCGCAAAATGCTTTATGATTAAAATATTCAAGCAACTGATTATCATTTTAATTACAATAAATTTAATTGGCTGTCATCAGAACAAGACAATAGTGACTAAAGTAAATCCGGGCGATAATGGATTTTCAAAAGAGAAACTGGATGCATTAAGCACTTATCTGGAGGATACAGGTTCAGAAGCTTTAATGATTCTGGCAAACGGGAAAATTGTATACGACTGGGGAAATACAGATAAAAAGCTTCTTGTGCATTCCATCAGAAAAGCTTTATTGAATTCTCTTTACGGAATATACATTGAGAATGGTACGATTGATACTGCAATGACTTTAAAAGAACTTGAAATAGATGACATCAATCCGTTAACCGAAACAGAAAATACAGCTACAATAGCAGATTTATTGAAATCGAGGTCGGGCATTTACCATAATGCAGCCGCAGTGTCGGAAGGAATGCTGGCTAAAATGCCTGAGAGAGGAGTTCATATACCCAATGAAGCTTACTATTACAATAATTGGGATTTTAATACACTTGGTTTTATATTGGAAAAAGAGACTGGAAAAACAATTTTCGATTTATTTAATAAGCACATAGCCCAACCTTTGGGAATGGAGTATTCAAATAATTATATAACTGTTAAAAACCCTGATGATGCCTGGACTATTCCAAATGTAGATGGGTTTTATCAGTACGAAACAGATAAATCGAGGTACCCTGCTTATCATTTTAGATTATCAGCAAAAGATTTAGCATTATATGG
>JBEPYD010000484.1:0-3631 GCA_041641575.1 Bacteroidales bacterium | reverse complement strand
ATATTTGAAATTCTGGCTTTTAATATATCCATCCGGAAAGGCTTGGTAATATATTCATCAGCATCTAAGGAATACCCCTGAATAATACTATCGTTATTTGATTTTGCTGTAAGTAAAATCACAGGAATATGACTTGTAGTTTCCTGTTTTTTAATATGTCTGCATAATTCATAACCATCCATTTCAGGCATCATAATATCAGAAATGATTATTTCAGGTAAAATTTTTGTGGCCAGTGTAATACCTTCTTTTCCATTTGAGGCTGTCTTCACGGTATAGTTCAAACTCAGTTCAGTATTCATGTACTGTCTTAAATCCTGGTTATCCTCAACAATAAGTACTAAGGGTAACTCATCCCGGGTAGATTTTGGATGCATTTGCGAAATTTCAAGCTGATTCTGCTGCTTTACGATGATTTCTTCCATAAAATCAACATCATCTTTATGAATGTATGGGAAACGGAGGGTAAATTGACTTCCGCCTTTTTGCTGCCCCTTCTTTCGTTTTATGCTTTTAACATTTATTTCCCCATTATGCAACTTTACCAACTGATGTGTCAATGCCAATCCTATACCACTTCCGGAAATAGAATGTTGCTGACTGTTTTTCCCAACATAGAAGCGTTCAAAAATATAGGGTAAATCTTCACTATCAATGCCCCACCCATTATCTGAAATTGTGAATTGTACATGTTCATTTTTTTTAATATCCAGTGAGAGTGATATTTTACCACCATCCATGGTATATTTAAAAGCATTTGATAATAAATTGAAGAGAATCTTATCTATCATTTCAGCATCAAATGTAAAAGCTGCTGAATCAAAATTTGAGCTAAATTCATAATCTATTTTCTTCTCTTTTGCCAAGTGCTCAAAAGAATAATAAATATCTTTAGCACAAGCAACAATATCTCCCTTTTTAAGATTTAGTGATATTTTTCCTGCTTCCGACTTACGCATATCTATAATCTGATTTACCAGCCGATACAGCCTGTTGGCATTTCTGTGTATGATTCCGAGTTTAAAAATTAGCCGCTGTGTGGAATGAGCTTCCGGTTTATTCAGGATATCCTCCATGGGACTCATTATTAAACTTAACAGCGTACGGAATTCATGCGATATATTAGTAAAAAACCGGGTTTTTAATTCTGTGAGTTCTTTTTGTTTAAGGGATTCAATTCGCTCTAATGCCAACTGGCTCTCATATCGCTCCCTTGCAATAATGATTTTTCTGAAAAGTAATGAACCTGCAACAACTACGAGTAAATAAATTATGAATGCCCAGCCAGTTCTCCAGAACGGCGGTAATACCTTAATATTTAAACGGGTAGATGAAATACTGGCATTGGGATTTGTAGTTGTATATGCTTTCACAAGTAAGGTGTAATCTCCGGCAGGTAAATTCGTGTATGTAATATCTACAGGACTTTTCAGCTCATTCCATGTTTTGTCAAAACCTTCAAGTTTGTACGCATAAGTATTAGCCTTAGGGTTTTTAAAGTTTATGGCAGTGAACTGGATACTAAAGGCATTGTCTTCATGTGTAAGGGTTACTTCTCCTGTATTGTACAAAGGTTCTTTCAATAAAACTCTGCCATTGACAGTTTTTCCCGGTTCAACCGGTTCATTAAATATTTTAAGTCCGGTTAATATAATTTTGGGTGTTGCCTGTGTGGATGAGACCGCTAAGGGGTCAAAAAAAGAAACACCATTCTTACCACCAAAATAAAGCATACCCTTAGTTGTCTTTTCACTGGCATTCAGGGACAACTCTCCTGGTTGCACGCCATCATTCTCAGAAAAATTCTCGTAGCTGAATCCTTCATGATGCATCCCATTAATTCCAATTTTGGTTACTCCCCTTCCTGTTCCCAGCCATATATTTCCATAATCATCCTCCTCAATTGAAAATACCGTCCTCTTGTTTACTGCGTTCAATTGTTCAAGACGGGTGAAGTGATTATCCTGTACTAATATATCAATGCCATTAAAAGTTCCTATCCAGAGAATATTACGGGAGTCAATAAACAATGTGTTGATGACATTACTGGAAATTGTATTATTGTTGTTAGCTACGGATTTAAATGTAGTAAACTTTTTGTTGTTGATGTCAAAATAGGTAAGACCCTGACCAGGAGAAGCAACCCAAAGATTATTAGTGCTATCCAATGCCAAATCGTTAATATGATTACCAGGCATGGAATAGGGATCGTTTGGGTCGTGCAAATAATTTGTGATTTTCCCATTATCTAAATCGATTTGACTTAAACCACCCCCATGTGTTCCTGCCCAAATACAATTCCGCTCTTCATCATAGCAAACAGACCAAACATTATTATTTAATATAGTATTTGTGTCTTCTGCTGATGACATGTATATCCTTGTTTTGAGGGATTTTTTGTTGAATTTAATTAAGCCACCGCTATATGTCCCTAACCATAAATTGGAATCGGTATCTTCACAAATTGAAATGATAACATCACTGCTGAAATTATTTTTTTCAATGTTAAATACATCTACCGTTCCATCTGAATTTTTCCTGTTTAAACCAAATCCATCTGTGCCAAACCACATATTTCCGTCGAAATCCTGATATACTGCCGTAATTAGATCAGAGCTTAACCCATCATCACTTAACGGATTATGTTTGAGTAATCCAAACTGTCTGCGTTTAGGGTTATAGTAACTAAATCCAAATTGTGTTGTGCCTATCCATAAGTTATCATCTTCATCCTTAAGCAGGTATGATATCCCGTTGGATGGGAGACCATCCTCAGAAAATTCTCTTTTACGGTAATAATTAAATTCTTTTGATTGTTTATTAAAAACATTTATACCCCCTCCATCAGTGCCAATCCAAATCTCATCATCATAAAAAACCATGCCTTGTATGGTGTTTGAGGTAAGGTAGTTATTACCATGGCCAAAGGGGTTTTCATCTATGGCCAAGGTTTCTGAATCAAGTTTTATAATGCCATAGGCAGAAGAAGCAATCCAGATATTTGTACCGTTTATCCATAAACCCATCGACATTTCGTAAGGATAAGAGAATTTTTTAGGTAATGGAACAAAATTAAATGAATCTGATAGCGTGCTGTACTGTAATAATTTACCAGGTGTTATCATCCAGATATTTCCCTCCCGATCCTCCTTCATATCAATTATTATTTCTTCATCATAAGGAAATAATTGCTTGTTAACAGAATAATATGGGGTCGTTTTTCCTGATTTTTCCAAAAAGAACAGCCCATTACCATGTGTGGAAACTAAAAGTTTATTGTTTTTGGTTTCGAGAATCGCAGTGGAAATGGAACCGGACAAAGAATAATTAGAATCTTTAAAAGGGATCAACCGATCGCGGGATTTTTCCATGAAATATAACTCATGATTTGTGCCAATCCACAAAATACTGTCAGAGTCTTCTACCACTGAGATTATACGATCATTCTTATCAGATTCATAATTCTTTATATTACTGCCGTCAAACCTGGCAATTCCATGCTCAGTTCCTACCCATAAAAACCCAACTTTATCCCGATAAAGTACATTTACTTTATTGCTGGTTAATCCATCTTTGGTGTCGTATACAATCAGACGCAAATCATCTGTGTGTTTAGCATAAGAAACCAAAC
>JBEPYD010000483.1:0-3641 GCA_041641575.1 Bacteroidales bacterium | reverse complement strand
CCACCAATTTGGGTACCCAAATCATTTTTATCCATACCAAAGTTATGGAATATATTATAATCGCTGTAAATGCTGTAATCGCTTCTGAAATTCAGCAAATAACTCTGACTGTTGCCTTCAAAAATGTTGTTTACAAGGTATAAAGCCGAGGTATCTGTATAAGTGGTGGAATTATTTGCCAGATCTACCATATAGTGGTCGGTATTTAAGTCAGTACCTGATGCCACACGGAAACTGTTATTCACCACGGAAAACTTTCTTCCTTCAGAAAGCAGGTCGGCAAAATATATTCTAACCGAACGATAAGCAGATAAACCTTCGAAAATATTATTCCGGACGATGATATCGGAGTTTCCTCCCAGCGTACGGCCTGCTATTAGGTGCAATCCATTGCCTCCTGCAGGGTTGGTACAGGTATATTTATTATGTTCAATGGTAACTGTAGAAGGCGGATTACCCACACGGGCATAAATTCCAAAAGCCCCTCCCTGGGTGAGGATGGTATTATACCGCACAAATGACTCATTCGCGTCATTTTCATCTCCATTTTCATTTATATAAATAATTCCATTTGAAGAAGATACAGTGGTGCTGGTCATTTCAATCTGGTTGCTGTCAACCCGGTGTTGGCCATCACCAAATAAGGCGTTAAGCCTTATGGCCTGTGGATAATCGTGCACTGTGATATCATTGTTTTTTACAGTGATGTTGTTCCCCACTACTTCAATGGCCAAACGGTCGGTTGTCAAAGAGCAGTTTTCAACCAATATATTGTCTCCTGCCAGATCTATACCTTCTGCTGAACCATTGATGATGGAAACATTTCTAATAATGGTTCCATCTCTAGAACCATTAATGCTACCGCCCACTTTTGTTTGGTTTTTGCCAGGCTTAATAGAAATATTCTCCACGGTAATGTTACTTCTTCCTAAACTTAAAGTCCTTCCTACGCTGGGGTGAGCGCTGAGGGAAATGTTGGACACTTTACCGCCCTGGCTGTTGAATGAAAGCACACCGTTGTTCAGAATGTTTTGTATCATTACCTGGTTTTCATCCTGCCCGTTAAGGGTTACAAGACCACTGTTTATTGTCATTTGCAAATATGAATGATATTCACCGTTGGCTATTTCAATAGCGCCGTCTTCCTGCACCGCATAACCTGCCGCCAGCAATGAAGAGGTAACCGCATCCGGATTATCAGTGAAATCATCATCCACCATAATATTTGTTTGTGAGAGTAAATGATGAAAATCAAGCTGGAAAGTATCCATGCTTTCTGCATGCACGATCATTGTCCATGTATCATTTATGTTTCCGTTTAATTCTCCGGCAATTTCATATAAACGCGATGTATCAGTCGTATAGCTTAAATTGCGTTTTCTGTTATTATTAAACGTGATTTCTATACCGGCAGCCGATTGACGGAAGAGATGGAGCTCAGCCTCCTGGTTTTTTAATACATCTGACACTGTATGCAATATGGCATGAATTCCATCACCCGGAGAACCAGTAAAGGAATATACTTTTATTTCATTCTTTTTGGAAATGGTATCAATAATGGATGCCTTGTTTTTGTCATTTTTTACCAGCGGAGTATCCTCCCAAATATTTAAATAAATAGTATCTGCATTATTATTTTCAACTTTTAAAATATATCTTCCCTGCGGCAGGAAATCACTATATGCCCTATAAAATCTGTCCTGAATTGATTTGGTATTGGTTAATTTTTCGCTGGCTGAATTGTAGAAATCATAAATGGCATTGCCTGCATCACTGAAAAGTGAAATTGTTGAGAGCTCATTTTCAGGAATGGCCACCTCGAAATAATAATTCTGATCAGGCTCAACCTTGACTGCTGACACCGCATTATAAGCAATCTCAGTGACAGTATCTTTTAACAATATAACCTGATAGCTTCCGGTATCTGTAGTAGTTTGATTTTCAACTTTTATAAAATATTGATCATCTTGTGGGAGTAATGATAAAACTTCATCCTCCTGATAAGTCAGATCACTCTTTGCGATCAAAGAGCCTGCAGCGCTCAACAGGCTTATTTTTCCCATTTTAAGCGAAGAATTAGCAGGTAATTTATGTTTAATGATAACAAAATCATCTTTATTCCCGGTAAATTCTATCAGATCAATATCTTTTTCATATTTCAAAGAGGGCGTGAGTGTATCTCCATAAGAGGCTGACAGGTTTAAATCCTCTTCCGTTAGAATTACGAAATCTCCTGTATTGTTATTTCCATCAAAATACAAATAATAGATAGAATCTTTTTTAATTTCTGTTGCAAGCGTGGTTCTGTCTGTGCTTAGAAATTCCTGATCCAATACCTCTCCCTTAGGATTTAAAAGCTGCAAAGTTCCGGAAATATTTCCCTGGTAACGATAAGCTGTTGCTGTGAATGTAGTATTCTTTGGCGAGGAAAAACTATAAATCCTGTAATCATTCTCTGTTGAAATAGTTTCATATAATGAATCATTTAATCCAACAGGAATTGGTTCTTTTGTTTCATTTACTGCAATGCTTACATTACCCTCATCAGTTTCATTATAACCGGATACGGAAATTAACATATAACCTTCTGCAAAAGCCAGTTGATTGTACTGAGAAATATTAGCACTTGCGATTTCTCTAAATTGATCCCTGACCGTGAATAATCCAGATAAATATGGAGAACTTCCTCTTTTCACAATTACATTATATAAAGCAGGGTTGGGCAGGGAAGCCCTAAAATGAACGATTTCGTCTTCCAAATAATATTCCAACGTATCATTCAGCGTGAAATCTATTGTATCTCCTGCGGTAGCTGGTAAAAGCTCAATTTCAAAGGCAGTAGTGGTATCATTACCGGCAGCAACATACGTGCCTGTTAACAGCTCGCCATTTTCGTCAAAGCCCCTTGCTTGCAATAATATATCTGTATCAGTAGGCATAAGCAATGATTTTCCATTATCCGGTAAATAATCCCTTACTTCAAAAACGGGTTGTATATCCTCTCTTGCGGTAGCTTTTAAATTAGTGCCATCTCTGGCGCCACTCACCCAGCAACCCACTGCTTTTTTCACACAAAAGCCAGTAGAACAATCCGTTCTCCAACACAGGCCGGTTCGGGGTTTTGTATTTGCGAAATCATCGCAATTCCACCAGGAGAAGTGCCCCACAGTTGCTTCTAATGCCAACCCTGTAGGTGATGATGGTGAGGCAACAACTGTACCGGTACCCTCCTGAATCCATGTGCCGTTATCTTCATTTACTGACCACAAGTCAATTACATCGCCCACTGCAGCTCCTGAAGTGTAGATAGGAATTGTAATGGTAGCTGTTTTTCCGGGAGCAAGCTGCAATTCATTGTCGCCTTGCTTAAATACAAATTCTGATACGCCATAGCTTAATAACAGACCATCATCTCCATTACTTCGGAATGCATTAAAACTGCCGGGAAAAGAAGCTGTTTCAAATGGAACATCCACAGGCGTAATGAACACATCCACATTACCTTTGGCAAGGCTACCGTCAGACTTTGTTAAGCCTGCTACCGGCAGGTTTACTGTTGCCCCCTCTTCACCCATTGCATTTCCACCAAGTTCGGCATCTGTTATCCTGATGGCAGCATTCCGGGGTTTCAAAGTGGCATA
>JBEPYD010000482.1:0-3643 GCA_041641575.1 Bacteroidales bacterium | reverse complement strand
TTTCTATTGGGGCTGTGTTGAAAGGGAAAAAAGTTGAAAATAACTGACCAATAATTTGATTTTTTTCCCGGGCTATCCATTGCGTTGCCAGCTGATTACATTCTTTAACAATCAGGCTCCGGTTAATTACAAGGGTTGGCTGTGGAAATATTGAAATTATTTGTTCAATCGTGTTTGAAAATAAAGCAGCAGTATTCTGCTGTACCTTTTTTAAATCTTCATTTTCATGAACGGCCTGTTGTAGGGCTTTTCTTAATCCCTCATCTGTGTTTTGAGCATCCATTTTATATTATGTGTAATGAATAATAACTACGCTTACGTACAAAGATATAAATATAGATTAAGAAACCAATAAATCAGGGTATGTGCATGTACTTATGTGCCTGGAGAGAAATTCGCCACTCCGGATGGGATTTTATGTATTCTATTATCTCGGGTAAAACCTGTTCGTGTTTGCTCCATTCCGGCTGTAAAAACAAAATTGCATCTTTATTAACCTGCCGGGCCATATTGTTTGCCCAATCAAAGTCAGAAGCAGTTTCAATAATTACTTTCAATTCATTTGCTTTTTCAAGAAATATACTCTTTGGAGGTTCGTGTCGCTTGGGCGATAGGCATATCCAATCCCATTTACCGGAAAAGTTGTAAGTCCCGGAGGTCTCAAGAAATGTTTCAATGCCATTTTCTGCAAAGCGGCGACAAAGTAAATCAAGGTTATAAGTCAAGGGCTCTCCCCCGGTAACAACCACCGCTTTCGCAGGCTCTTTTAAAACACGCAAAACTATTTCATCAACAGTAACAAGAGGATGAAAAGCCACGTTCCATGAAAATTTTGTGTCGCACCAACTGCAACCTACATCGCACCCGCCAATACGAATAAAATAAGCAGCTTTTCCGGTATGAAAGCCTTCACCCTGCAGGGTGTAAAAGTCTTCTACCAGAGGAAGTTTGCTGCCATCTTCAGGAATTTTGTTATTTGCTGCTGTTTGTTGTTTCATAAGAGCTGCAAAAGTACAGAAATTATTGTAATTCTTTAGCAGGAAGAATATGTTATTCTTTCAACAATAATTGATAAATCTTCGATCGCAGAACTTTTCTTTCTGTTGAAAAAAGCAGGGTATTGTCATTCCATTTTAAGATGGACTCTGCTTGTCTTCCAAATAGCAGTAAAAAATTTTTTCTTTTAACCAACTCCATCTGTGTAAGATTGTTTCCATTTACCTTGTAATATAAAATGAAAGGAATGGCATTCCGGTAACCAATTAATAATAATGTTGAATCCGGGGGAAAATAATCTGCTCCGGTAATTAAACCTTTTTGATTTAATGAAAATGATGGCTTTACAGAATAATTTCCTGGAACTTTTGACAGCGGATATATACTTGATATTTTACTATTCCAGTTTTTGGTAAAAATGTATAATGAGTCTCCGAATGCTATTAGTGATTCTGCATCAAAAGGATGTTGTAGCAGGCGTTTTTCAAAATTATCCTGATTGGCATACGAAAAAAGAATACTATCAGCAATAACATAACAAGCCACACAATCTGGAGGGATGGTGACTTTGTTTATTCTGTATACCATTAAATCAGTACGCGCACCTGTATTATTGCCTATGTCACCTATATAAATGTATAAAGAATCAGCTGCAAGAGTTTCCCAATCGCGGTTCAGTGCATTTGTAATGCGAATTGTTCTTACAATTTTACCGCTTATAATGTCCACCCCGTATAATACAGCCTCTCCACCACTATCATTATGCGTCCATAAAAATCCCTGAAAATCGATCAAACCACTACTCTCAGTTAGAGAATCGGCATTATTCCTTGCAATTGTGCTTCTTTTTAACTTTATTTTTTGGGCATAGGATTCTGATACCGAAATGGTGGTTAGGATAGAAAATAAAAAGAAAATTTTCGTAAACTTATAATTCCAAAAGAGAACGAATTTTATTAAATATTTCAGTGTTTTCATAAATTCCTGAGAATTCCTGAGCTCCCGGGCCATAGGCAAAAACAGGCACCATCACGCCCGTATGTCCACCCGTTGAAAATGCTCCTTCAACATCCCCTTTTTCAATATTACCATTTAAAACAGTAAATCCGCCTGTTTCATGATCTGCAGTAACTATTACAAGCGTATTTGCATTATTTTCAGCAAATTGAATGGCTTGCCCCACAGCGGCATCAAAATCAAGTACTTCTGAAACAACGTATTCCGTGTCATTATCATGTCCGCCCCAGTCAATCTGCGAACCTTCGACCATTAGAAAAAAGCCATTCTCATTCTTTGACAATTGATCAATCGCAACTTTTGTTGCTTTAGGCAGCATGTCATTTCTGCCTTTCTTCACCGGAGGATTATGCTCATCATGGGTAAAAGCATAAAATTTTGAGGATATTTCATCACCAGCTTTTGGTATATCATTAAAAATCTGATAATTATTTTCTTCCAGCTCCTGAATAAGGTTCCGTCCATCTTCACGGCTACTAAAATATTTTCTTCCTCCACCAATTACAACATCCACATCGGTTCTAATAAAATCAGCCGCTATGGCATCATAATCATTCCGGTTTTTCTGGTGCGCAATAAAAGAAGCTGGCGTGGCATGCGTAACTGCACTGGTAGAAACCAAACCTGTAGCCAGGTTCATTTTTTCGGCATACTCAAGAATAGTTGTAAGAACATTTCCGGCAGTATCAACCCCTACATAACGATTATTGGTTTTATTGCCTGTTGCTAATGCGGTACCACTTGCAGCAGAGTCTGTTATATAATTATCAGCTGATTGGGTTTTTTGAAAGCCAATATATTGACATTTTTCCAAATTTAATTTTCCATTATTAGCTGTTATTCCTGCAAATACCTGGTTTACACCCATGCCATCGCCTATAAGCAGAATTACATTTTGGGGTGTATTTTCTTCTTCCTGGTTTTGCGTACAGGCCGAAAATAACCCTGAGAATAAAATTAGAATGTAAACGAAGATTTGTTTTTTCATCATCATAATTTTTCTTTTAATTAAAGTCCAAAAATATCTATTTAATATAAAAATAAAGTTAATTATGCCGAAATTATTTTTTAATTCCTCCGCGGCGTTAAAATGTATAATTTAAAAAAACAACTTGCATTCCAAATCTTTTTTTTATCTTTAAATCGCTAAAAACAGATAAAATGAGAATAGAATTATTCAACGCCAACGCACTGAATTTTGTTGAGCTAAACTATACGGGCGATAACGAAAATTATATAAAATGCAGCCAGGAATCGAAATTTGCAGATGGTGATGTATTTAATCTGTTCGCACATTGTTTTGAAAGCAGTAATGAGCTCTATGAATATTTTGGTGCTACAAAATTTAATGCAAGAAAGATTGTTCCCCTTCGCAACGAGTTACTAAAAAACCTGGAAGTACTTGAAAAGATAAATTCCGTTGAAGATTTTATCGATTATACAGGTAATATTTTACTAGGCCAGAATTTTGTAATTAATTTAGAAAAGCAAGATGGAAACTGGAAAAAAAATTACAATCTGTACAAACAGAAATTGATCACTTTCAATACCGACTTATTCAATTTAGTGGAAAAATGTATTGAAAAAGGCTATATTCTCTGGGTAATAGGCTACTAAATATATTATTACT
>JBEPYD010000481.1:0-3654 GCA_041641575.1 Bacteroidales bacterium | reverse complement strand
AATATTACGCAGGCTGCTTCTGAGCTTGGGCTGACAAGAACCTCATTGTACCGAAGAATGGAAAAACATGGGTTATAAAAATTTCAGAGTCAACATAATTATACGGGTAATTGTATTTGCACTTTCTGTGTTTATACTTTTTCAAACTATTGAAAACCATTACCTTGTAACCCCTTTTTTACTTGCAATATTCATTATTCTTCAAATTGTTTCGCTGGTTCGTTATGTAGATAAAACCAACAGAGAACTTGCCAGCTTCCTGGAATCCATCAGGTTCAGCGAATTTACACGGTCCTTCCAGATTCAGGGAATGGGATCCTCATTTCACGAATTAAGCAAAGCATTTAATGATGTAATTAAGGACTTTCAGGATGTGCGCTCAGAAAAAGAAGAGCATTTTCATTACCTGCAAAGTATTGTACAAAATATTGACGTAAGTATTATCGCCTATCAGAAGGATGGTGTGGTGGAAATGGTAAATAAAGCTGCCAAAAAACTTTTCCAGGTTGGATCTTTAAAAAATATTAAAAACCTTGAGATTCTGAGCCCGGAACTGGTGCAAAAATTACTAACCATTAAGCCCGGCGAAGATACCCTGGTAAAAGTGCAGGACGAAGACGATATCCTGCAGTTAGCCATTTATGCCACAGAATTTAAAATTAAGAATAAAGAAATAGTACTGGCAACCATCAACAATATTCAAAATGTACTTGAGGAACAGGAAACAGAGGCCTGGCAAAAACTGATTCGGGTGCTTACACATGAAATTATGAATTCCATCACTCCAATTGCATCTCTTTCATCCACCCTCGATCTGATGCTTAAAAGTGTGGTAAAGAATGAAGAAGACGCCCAGCAGCTTGATGCAGAAACCCTTCAGGAAATACAACAGGCACTGCAAACCATCAACAAGCGAAGTACAGGACTCTTACACTTTGTAAATACCTATCGCAACCTGACAAGAATTCCCAAACCCAATTTTAAAATAGCCCAAATAAAAAACCTTTTCAATAATATTGAGTTGTTGCTTGAGGAGGAAATCAGGCACCATAATGTTGACTTCGAAGTAAAAGTTGAGCCGGAAGATCTCGAAATATTTGCTGATGAGCAGCTGATAGAACAGGTACTCATTAACCTGATAAAAAATTCCCTGCATGCATTGGAAGGAAGAAAAAACGGAAAAATTACCTTGCTGGCATTGATGAATAAAAGGGGACGGGTTATGATGCAGGTTACTGACAACGGTCAGGGCATCCTTAAAGAAGTGCTTGACAAAATATTCATCCCGTTTTTTACAACAAAACCAAGTGGTTCCGGCATTGGATTAAGTCTTTCGAGACAAATACTCCGATTGCATAATGGAACCATAAGTGCTTCATCCGTACCTGATAAAGAAACTACTTTTACCCTTACTTTTTAACCGGTTTTCGTTTTCTGAGCCATATCGTTTCTCCCGGCTGTAATTCATCAGCAGGATCCATGTGATTACGTTTATATAATTTATTTAGCTTTACTGCATATTTTTGAGAGATGCTGTACATGGTTTCTCCTTCCTGCACCACATGGATGTCATTTCCCCGTTCTGCCCGGTTTCTCTTTGGTTGCAGATAAAGCTCCTGGCCCGGATACAATCCTGCACCTTTGGGCAGGTTGTTGTATGAAAACAACTCAAAAGGGAGCAAATCAAATTCTTCCTGCAGGCTTTCAAAGGTATCGCCTTTCTTTACTTCAATGTACTCCACACGGTTTCTTTCTTTTACACGGCGATCAACAGAAACAGAAAAATCACTCTCTGATTGCGCTTTATCATTCCTTTCACGTTTTCTTTTTACGCGCGCATTACCTGAATCATACACATATAACTCATTATCTTCGATAATCTTTATCAACATGGTGGCATACCTTGGGCTGGTAGCATATCCTGCCTTTTTTAATCCCTTTGCCCATCCTTTATAATCATCCGGATCAAGATCGAACAAGAACCGGTACCGTGGTGTGTGCATTAAAAATTCAGAATGGTCAATATAACTCTCATATGCTGATTTATACTTTCGAAAACATTCGCCTTTTGCATCATCATCATGATAGATTTTTTTACCTTTCCAGCCATGGCATTTTATTCCAAAATGATTGTTTCCTTTTACCGCCAGTGTGCTGTTACCATTGCCTGACTCCAGCATGCCCTGTGCCAGGGTAATACTTGCAGGTATGCCGCTTCTTTTCATCTCTTTTATAGCCAGTTCCTTATAAGTATTAATGTAATCCTCCCGTGTTAACTTCTGGCCTTTTAATGGTGCCACAGAAGTAAAAGATAAAAGGATCATAAATATCGCAATTGTAAATGATAAAGTTTTTTTATATTCATCCATAAGTGAAATGCATCGGGTTAGGTTATTAACATCTAACGAATAAAAGCCTGATTTATCTTGTAATGGACGTAAAATAAAGGCTTTTTGAACAAAACTACCTTTAAAACCTTTAAATTTTATTGACAATATTATTCACAATTGATCTTAGTGTTTTTATAAACAGGCATTTTTTGTTGCAATTTTTATAATATTTGCGCTACATTTATTAAAATTTTTGCACCTGCTATTAGGGATGAGGAAAATATTTTATAATGAAGTCAAAGGATATACATATCAGGTATGAAGAATACCAAAGCATAAATGAGCTTAAACAGAACGAAATAACATTGTTGAATGCAGCAAAAATGGCAACTTTAAATGCCTATGCCCCCTATTCTCACTTTACAGTGGGAGCAGCAGTTTCCTTAAATAATGGTGAAATCATCATTGGCTCAAACCAGGAAAATGCTTCCTACCCACTTTCGCTTTGTGCTGAAAGAGTAGCCATCTATCATGCCCTGAGCCAGTTCACCCGTGCTTCCATAGACATGCTTGCCATTGCTGCCTGTAAGAACCACCATTTTACTATCAATCCGGTATGCCCCTGTGGTGCTTGTCTGCAGGTAATGCATGAGGCTGAAATACGCTCCAGGAAGCCCATGCGGATATTATTATATGGAGAGAATAAGATTTACACATTTACGAGCACCAGTAAGTTGCTACCTTTCTCATTTGATCCTGATACCCTAAACCAATAACACTGAAAGATGCAGGATACCGTTATCATATCAGGCAGCGCCCGGAAAAACGGGGATACCCAAAAAATGATTGATTCTCTTATTGAGATTTCCGGTTGGGATGTTATTTATCTTATGGATTACACTATTGCTCATTATGATTACAACCATGAAAACCGTACTGATGATTATTTATCTCTGATACAACACCTGAGCAATAATTACACCACGATTGTTTTTGCCACACCCGTATACTGGTACGCCATGAGCGGGATTATGAAGGTGTTTTTCGATCGTTTAACTGATTTACTAACCATTGAGAAAGATTTGGGGCGAAGTTTACGTGGCAAAGCCATGGCTGTTGTTTCTTGCTCAAACGGGAGCAATCTGGGAGATAAATTCTGGCTGCCGTTTTCAGAATCTGCGGTTTATTTGGGCATGCATTACCTTGGAAACCTGCATACGCTTGCCGGAAACACCAACCACACAGAACTAGAAAAATTTGCCAAAGAGATCAACCGGCTGAAGCCTCAGTAAGCCAATATATAATATTAAATGAGGTATCTAAT
>JBEPYD010000480.1:0-3656 GCA_041641575.1 Bacteroidales bacterium | reverse complement strand
CCTCTTTAAGGCCCTGGTCTGTAGAAAAATGAACAAGAGAACCCTTGTTTTTATCTTTCTGTGTGAATTTTACGATTGTACCGTTTTCGGTCCCAATCCAGATGTCGTTGTTTTCATTTCCGGCAACCGCATAAATCATTTTATCCGGAAGCCCCTGCATGGCTGTATATTCCATTGTGCTTTTACCGTCGAACCTGCATAAGCCGCTGGCTTTGGTGCCTAACCAAATACTGCCTGCATCATCTTCAACCATGCAAACGATAAAGTTATCTGATAACCCGTTTTGCGTGGTATAATTAATAAAAACGGAATCTTCTTTTACAAATTCAGATACACCCACTTCTGACCCTAACCACATATTGCCGGCCCGGTTTTCCAGAATGCTTGTAATGGTATTGCTGATCAGCCCTTCATGTATGGTATAATGTAAAACGGAAGCCTTTTTGCCACCTACATTTTCCTGATGTAAACTTACTACACCTTCACTGGTTCCGAACCATATCGAGCCTTCACTGTCCTCTGCCATGCAATAAACAGATGTATTTAATAGACCTGTTATTTCAGTAACATCAGAAAATAGGGGAGAGCCTGTGGTGTCTTTATAAGGGTTAAATTTAAATACGCCTTTTATTCCTGCAATCCAAAGATTTCCCTTTCCATCTTCTAGAATGTCTGTGGCGGAACTACCTGTAAGTCCATCTTCCGCATCATAAGTGATAAACTTAGTGTTCTTTGCATCTTTAGTATCGGGTTTATACAAGCTCAATCCGCCGGGAGTCGCAAACCAAATATTACCTCTGCTATCCTCAAGTATTTTATATACGTGGTTATCTGGCAGCCCGTCCGCTGTGGTGAAATTTTCAAAATGTACACCATTATACCTGCTTGCACCACCATAGGATCCGAACCAGATATTGCCTTCATTATCCTGGGTAATGGTTTCAATATAGTTGTGGATTAATCCATTAGACATATTGACATTTGTGAAAGATTTACCATCATATTTGCTTACCCCATTGCCAAAAGTACCAAACCATAAATTCCCACTTTCGTCCTTAAAACCACTGCGGATACTGCTTAAAGCCAATCCATGCTCCGTATTAAAGTTTTTCATAGTTATAAAAAAATCGGCAGTGATCTTGTCTGATGCTGGTTTTGTGGTTAAATCAATAACTTCCGGCAAATTTTTTCTATTCAGTTGATGCTTAACAGGTTCTCCAGCCCGAACCATTACAGGGGGGGTGATACGTGCAGAATCGGGAGAAATTCTATTGTCCTGCCTTTGGCTGCAGGATGCAAGCATGATAAAGAAGAACAAGTAAGGTAATATTTGAAAATTTTTCATTTACCAGCTATTTAATTGCTGCTTATTGTGTGTTTAATAGGTTGTAAATCTGCTTTGGCAATTAGCTAAAATCTATACTAAAAGCGTTTCTCTGGTTTATACTTAAAAAGAATAATGTAAGCTAGTAAAAAAAGTTTCTCCTCCAGATGATTCAAAAAAACTTATTTATAAAGTACAATAAAAGAGTAGTAGAATAATGGTTTACTGTTGAATATATTGATTAAAAATTGATTATCCGTTAAATATCTTTTTGAGGAAATAAATACCAGCAAATAACCTTTTCTTTGTATATCTTCTCACCCCTTTTAAAATTTTTACTTTTTCATTAATCAAATATATTAAATCAATTAGACAAATGTTTAATTTCTTACAAAAAAAGACATTATAGTATGGAATTTATGTTCATATGGCTGTGTTGCTTAATTATATTTATTCCAAATTTCATTTTTCAGATACGTTAAAAGGGATTTTTCACTATTTTTCGAATGCCAATAAGGGCATCTAATTAATTTAAATTTTATGGATACTCAGCCGAAAAAAGTTTTTGGTACAGGAGCCATATCTCTTGCTACATTTCTGGGTGGTCCGCTTGCAGGCGGATTTGTGATGGCGAAAAATTTCCGGTTGTTCGGGCAACCCAGGGCTGCATTAAATGCTGTTTTCCTGGGCATAATCACTACTATTTTGTTATTCCTTGCCCTGCTTTATCTTCCCGAAGGCATTTTTGACAAAATTCCCAACGCCATCATTCCTGCAATATACACTGGTGTTATTGGCATCTTAGCTGATCGAATGCAGGGGCCGGCAATCAGGAAATTAATGGAAGAGGGTGCCGTAAAAGCATCAAACTGGATTGCGGCAGGATACGGATTTATTGGATTGGTAATTTATGGGGCACTAATTGCTGTGGCAATTTTTGCAGTACCTTTTGCTGGTTACCCCAAAAATATGCAGATAGACGAAAATATTACCCTTTATTACAGTGGTGATGTGGAAGATATGCAGGTGCTACGGGTATCGGAAGCAATAAAAAGCTCCCGGTTTATGGAGGGAAGTGCGGGTGCCGATATTTTCCTCAAGGAAGAAGATGATTTTTTTGCGCTTACATTTATTTTACCTGATACTTCTGCAATTAGTGATGAACTGGTAGTGCATGATTTTACCATGCTCGAAAAGTACCTGAACTACAATTTAAATCCGGCAAAACCACTTGAAATTCGTTTTGCAGATTTGGAACTTACCTATGAAATGGATTTACCTGAAATTGAAATGGAAGATCTGGGATTTTATGAACCCCTTGGATTTTTGGAAAATCATGAAATCAATGCCAATCAGCATATATATTACAATTACTGCCTCCCCCTTAAAGATGTTGAAATTATAAAAGATGCTGTAGTAAGACTTAAAAATTATTTTCCTCCCGGGCAACCGCTCGATATCATAGTGTTAAATAATGGTAATGATTATTCCATAAAGTTCTTCGTAAATGGTATGGTATGGAATAATCCCGCTGTAATTAAAAGAATTAAGTCCGCAGTTACCTACATGCAAGACAATGGTATTAATTCTCCAATGAAGATATCATTTATTGATCCTGAAACGTATAGAGAAAAACAAATATAGTGTTATTTAATTAGTGCATGCATTGAAGGTCAGCCTTCTGTGTTATGAACGCTCTCCTTAGAGCCTGTCTCTAAACTCAAGTAATTGTCCCTGGCGCTCTGCCGCTTTTCCAGATTTGCAATCTGGAAGTCCTGACGCCCAATTGCGGTGCATGGGAATCCTTCAAATTATTGCAGAAAAATCCTTCCGGAAAATTTCATTATGATAGCCTTGTGATGCGACCAACGGAAACCATTATTGTAAGCGATTATGTGGCATACGATTTTGGTATAAGCTCTACTAAATGAGCAGGGAGAACCTGTTGAATTAATCGCAACCTTTCTTGCGGTGCTTAAAAGGGATAAAAGTGATGGCAGATGGAAGCTTCACAGGGAAGTAGCGAACACAACAAATTTAGTGAGCGAGAAAGCGAACAGGTGATAAACTATTATAGGTTCACAGACACTTCCATTTCACCGTTTTGTAATTCAGCCAGAAATCCTATACATAAAATCGGTAATACTGCCATTTTAGTATAAGTTCACATTTACCTCCCGAAAATATGCACTTTAACATTTTTTCGGGAAGGTTATTAATGTGATACTAAAAAGTCATCATCTTGTTCGTGCGCAACATCATTATGGATAAAAATTTCCTGTTGTTCGGGCAAACCAGGGCCCCCTTTAAATGCTATGCTTAAAGATGTTGA
>JBEPYD010000479.1:0-3663 GCA_041641575.1 Bacteroidales bacterium | reverse complement strand
ATTAAAATAATTGCAAATAAATTATACACATTGCATCACAAAGACAATAAAATCTACATTTATGAAATTCGTATTTAAATATTTTGTTTTATGCTTCTTATTTTTTGTAAATCTAAAAGCATATAGCCAAGATACACGCCTTGACTCAATATATAATCCTTTTAAATTGAACAATTTCACTTTAGTCTATGGGAATGCCAATTTTAATATTCGCGATTTTGAAATATTCAATAAATACAAAATATTATTATTAACTAAAAGTAATGGGGCATTATTTGTTTTATTAGATGTCAACAATTTAGCTATTGATACATTATTTTTTAAATCAGCACCAGCAAATATTAAATTTTGGTTAAATAATGGAAAATTCTATTACCAATCAATCTTTTTTTATAAATCAAACTTATGCAAATTAGATTATAAGCCAGGGATTGCTTCATTTTCAATAGAACATGATAGTTTTGTTTTTAATGAATGTTTTCTAATAGCTGATGCCTATGTTAGAAAGGAGCTTTTTCAAACAACAAAAAGCTTTAAGGTAACATTGCTGGAAGAAGAAAGAGAAAAATGGAAAAAGGGGAAAGGAAATCAAGAAAAGTCAGACGAAATCGGTAATATAGGATTTGCTGTAAACGAAAAATACATTGTTAAAAGAAGAGCTCCTTCATTGAATAGTACAGTTAATGAATTTTTTCCATTCTCAGAAAATAGTGGCAAGCTTTATATTTATGATATAATGGAGAATGTTATGTATAAATTCACGAATGAAGATAATTATGTGGTTGATACAATTCAAAATATCGTACTTTATAAAGATACGTTGAATAGTTTTGTTTCTTACAACCTTTTGTCAGATGAAGGCACCAACGAGCTGTATTTATTGAAAAGTCAAAGGATAAAGTTAAATAGAAAAGGTAGGGAAGAACAACAATTTGAGGAAAACCAATTGCTTTATAAATTGATTAATAACAAATGGGAAATGGTTAATTATGATATTCCTCTATACTCATATAAAATGCGTATTCACTATAAAAAAATCTATTCGGTTTTCAATGTAAAAGACGAACGAGGAATAAAAAGAAAAATGTTGTACGTTTCAAATAAGTATGTCCTTTGATAAACAAAAGCCCATCATATATATACAATACAGGGCTATATGTTTTATTTAACCAGTCTACCACGCATCAGATTTATTCTCGGTGGATAGTTCTGAAGCCCGCACTCCTGCACTGTATATATATGTGTCCGTGTGCGCCCGGCATGGGCATTAACTATAGGGTGAAAGTCCCGAGCAGGCAGGGGTAAACTGTACTGCTAGCAAGTGGCAAGTGTTACATCGTGAGGTGTCGCATGAAGGAAGCCAGACTGCAAAATCCTGTACTGATGAACAAGAACCGCATATAAAGGCGGGTGTTTGCTTCGGAAAGTGCCAAATGCAAGGCGTGCGATAAACCTAAACCGCAACATACTAAGGTATTTGAGGATTTAGGCTTTGAGCAACAACGCAGCAGTTGGCACTTTATGGACAAACACTAATTAAATGGCCTTTTACTAAAAATGCCTTAAGTGCCAACTTTTTCCTTCTTTTTAGGTCTGCTTTAAGAAAAGTTGAAAAGAGTACTATTTATACTGCATGTAAATAAGCACGTTTTCCACTTAATCGGTAGAAATGCGTAGTTTTATTATCACTCAAGCGTATAAGCAATTTTGTATAAATATACATCTAACGATATTGGTAAATATTTTTATTAACAGGGCTTGATTTTAATCAAAATAATTTATAATATTGTTAACGCGTAATGTATAAGATGTTTTACATGGATGGAAAAATTTTGATATTAGTTTCAGAGATTTAAACTAAATCATATATCAATTTGGGAAGGATATAAGATTTATTAATAACAAGTTTAAGTAGTTATAATGAATAAACATCGGATATAATGTACATAAATGCAACATTGTTTTTGGAATTATAAACAGATAGTGATTATGGGAAATTTAGAAACAATAAAGTAAACATCGTTTCAAAATAAATTATGTTCAACTAAATTTGATAAATTATGAAAAAGAAACTTTTAATTTTAATGAATATTGCATTGTCAATGTTATGTTTTTCTCAAACTGAAAACATTGACTGGGATTATCCAATTAAGCCTGGAACTGAAGAATGGGCAAATTTTAAGTCTGGTCAAGAAATGATTGATGCGTGCCAAATTCCTGAGAATATCCTTAAAAACTTTTCTACATCCCGTTTAGCCCATTTGTGTTTAAATTATCCTCTTCTTGGTGATATTCTTTTTTTTGACAATTACCAGGAAGGTTTTGAAAGAATAAGTGCAAACTTTAACGGTTTTTCAGAGCTGTTTGAAAGGGAGGATGCTGGAACAGAATTGTTAAAACTATATCAAGAATTTGACCTTGAGTCTTTTAAAAAAAGCAATGGAAAAGAAAAAACAAATGTTTTTTATGATATGTGCATAGACATTGTTATAGCACAACCTATTTTTCTCGAAAAACTTGAACTACAACAAGAAACCTATCTCGTAAATGAGTCGGTTAATAGATTATCAATGCGTCAGAAAATTGGAGATTCCTCCTACAGACAAAGAACAACTGCAGTTATCTTATCAAGGATACTTACAAAAAATGGTGCCGCCTTAAAAGAGGTTAACCAGTTTGGAAAAGACAAATATCTCTTACTGAATAATTATTACATTTTAGAAAATGTGGATATGATTGAAAAAATAAAGCTACAGGCTATTGATTACCTTCGACAATAATGAAAAGAAATGCAATAAATATCGTTTTTTTGTTCTTATTATTCTTTTTGGCTTGTTGCACTAAGGAGAACGAAGAATTTGTTTGCTATATTGAACCATACCCAGATGCATATGATTATCCCATTAAACCTGGAACACCTGAGTGGGAAAATCTGCAATCAAGCGATGAAATGGACTCAGTTTTACAAATTCCTGAAAATATACTGTTAATCATTTCAACAGAAGGCCTTATTGAAACCGTTTTAAATTACCCAGGATTTGGTAATCTCTATTTTTCGGAGGATTTACAAAGTGCCTTTGAAGGAATGACCGGGCGTTTTAATGGTTTTCAGGAACTACTTCAGCGTAATGATGCCGCAAAAAAACTTATGGATAGGTATTTAATGATGTATCCTGGATGCAAAAACAATAACTGGCCTTCAATCAACGAACCTGGCAGCAGTATTTCATTCTCTTTCGCATATATTGAAATACTTTTAGCACAGTATCCTATCTTAAATCAACTTGATAGTGTGCTTATTAAATTATTGCATGATGAGGCAACTAGGAAATATTCCGATAAAAAGCATTATGACCACTCAGTATTTTCAAAAAAGCATACGGTTCTTATTGAAGCCAGGATAATGTATTTAAAAAAATATCCCCCTTTTATTGAAGAATATAATAAAAACGATTATGTGAAAATATTTATTGAAAGGGTTAATCTATTAGATGATTTCGGTACCCTTGAACTTATTAACAATTATTCTGAAAAATATAAAAATCAATGAAATGAAAAACAATAATAATACTTTACTGACTTTAAAAGCAAAAAACATTGCAATATTGCTCTTATTCCTTGTAGTTAAGTCTTTACCGGTTGAATTTGAAAGACCTATAGTAT
>JBEPYD010000478.1:0-3688 GCA_041641575.1 Bacteroidales bacterium | reverse complement strand
AAATTCGGTCTGAAAAAACAGCTGTGAATAAATCGCGGGTAGAAACTGTATGGTGCTTTTTTAATACATATATTTTATATCCGTCTCCCCCTATGCCACCGGGCAGAAATAGATTATAAAACATGCCAACAAGATAAAGCTTTATGTTTTTCAATTTAGATAAAAATACATCTATTGCCCTGAAAAAATGATTTAGCCTTAGAGCTGAAATAAATTTCGATAGTGTAAAAAATATCAGTGCTATGAAAAGGGGTAAAATATTTGATTTTTGATAAACATCCCATACCTCACCAAAATTTATTTTGGAGAATACAAAATACAAGGCTCCAAGCGAACCGGCTATTTTCAAAAATAATTTTATGGCTTTCTTAAGCCTCATCCCGCCAAATTGATTTTACCCTGTAAGGCTTCTTTTGTTGCGACTCATAATATGTACGCATCAGCATTTCGGCCATTATTCCAATGGTAATCAGCTGAATGCCTGTTATTACAAGCAATACACCTAACAATAAGAGGGGCTTTCCCCAGATGTCCTGCCCAAGGATTTTAAGAACCAGCAAATAAAAATTAATTACCATTCCAATCAGGAAGATTATAACACCCCAGTTTCCAAACAAATGCATGGGCGCTTTCAGGTGTTTTTTTAAAAAGATCATGAATATCAGATCGCTAATCACTTTAAATGTTCTGCCAATACCATATTTTGACTGTCCATGAATGCGTGGATGGTGCTTTACATCCATTTGTAAGGCTTGCCCCGTCAAGGTGTGCCAAAACAGGAATAAATCGATGAAGTTCACCATAGATACTTAAGTTTTTAGCTGTTTCCGAAGTAAAAACTTTCAGTGTACACCCATAATCTTTCATGCGCACATCAGTAGCTGAACGTATGATAAAATTTGCAATTTTACTGGGAATCTTCCTCAGGAAAATGCCATCTTGCCGCTTTCTTCTGATACCTGCTACAAGATCCCATTCTTCTTCCTTTGCTCTTTTTAGCATTTCCGGGATGTCTGAAGGATCATTTTGCAAATCACCATCTATGGTTGCAATATAATTGCCTTCTGCAAACTCAATACCTGCAGATATTGCAGCACTTTGGCCGTAATTCATTTTCAGCTGCACCAGCTTTATAGTGGGGTCGTGCAGCGATTTGATTATTGCTACAGTTTTATCTGTTGATCCATCATCAACATATATAATTTCATAGGTGATATTTTGAATAGAAGCATGAATAGCCTCTACCAGGGGTTTTATGTTTTTTTCCTCGTTATACACACATATAACTATGGAAAGCTCTGGATTCATTAATGCTGGTTATTTTTAAAATATTTTAGATTTTTCATTCATGTATACACCACAGATAAAGACTGTGACCGTAATTTTCTTGCAAATACTATATCAACTGGGTGTAAACCATTTTTTGAATGCCAAAGGTAAGATTTTTGTTCTACAGCCGACAATGAATGCTAATTTTTCGATGTGCTTCAAGCGATAGATTTTATAATATACTATGTGAGAGTAATCTCCTGTATGGATTGCTATTTAATAGAAAACGGCTGTTTCTTTTGATTGAAACAGCCGCTTATATTAAGTTTTTAACTGAGATTAATGGGAAACAGCAGCTTCGCTAAAAATTGCGTTGAATACGGTATCCATTTGGCTCCGTTTATTTAGTGATTTGGGCTGCAATGAAATTATTGATTTAACGGGCAAATCCGGATGTGATAAATTATATGCAACATTATCTTTAATGGTTTCATATTTAATATCCGGATACATGCTTTGAATTTGCTCATCATAACTAAACCCGGTAAGGAAGAAAATCATGTCGGGTTTCACAATTCCTATCTCCTCCTTCAGTAAGTCAAAGCCCTGCTTGTTCCTGTTTTGTATGCCTACGGGTGGCGTGCTGTCTGCATAACTCATTTTTGAAATAGAAGTCCAAAGATAACCTTCGCATGGTGTTCCGTTTATTTTCTCATTTACCATGCGCATAAAAATGAAAAGGTCTGATTCATCAACTTCGCATAAATTGCTTTTTTCATAACTTTCCATCAGGTAATCAGGATTGAGTTTATCCGTTTCCTGAAGTTTACCATAACTTTCGGGAATTTCTTTGGTAATAAAAAGGATTTTTTGTTTGCCCTGAAAATAAGAGGATTTGGCACTCATTAGTATGGGAAGGGAGAGGTGGGTGGCTTCTGATGTAAATTCATTTTTTACATGTTGCAGGTAAGGTGCGTAAATCATCCTTAACCTGCCATTAAGCTCAGTTGTCTTAGCATCATTATCCATAATAGATTGATTTTAAGTGGTTTATATTTATTTAATAGTGTATGTCCATAGGATAAATTTACTAAAAAATTATCAAAATTTAAATTAAATTTTAAAAAAAATTAATGATGAATTAATGTTTAATGATATGCGTTGTTTTGAAACCCTTGCTGGCTCCATGCCGCCTGTTTAAGGAGAAGGTTATTCAGGGATTAGAAAAGTGTTTTTTTTGTCTTTTATAAGCTCATTTTCATTCAGCGGAAGGCCATTTAAAATACTATAGTAAAAACTCATTACGGAGTGATTATCTTTCTCAAATTGATGGATGCCTGTAAAATATGTGTGTTCAAATTCTCCCACTGGAGTGAAATCAATATAGGTTGCATGGCTAAAGGGGTTGTTTGTCCCGTTTCCCAACATGGCTTTCTGCAGAAAGAATTGTGCACCAAAAAGTATGAAATCCTGTTGATTATAAACAACAAAAATTCGCTTTTGAATATTTAAACCTGCTAAAACCTCCTGATGATTTTCTTCTTCAATAGCCGCGGCATTTAAAATTAAATTATCAATAAATACAGAATCTTCTTTATCTCCTTTCTCTTCCACTAATTTTTTTATGTATAAATTACCTAAACTGTGCATGAAGAGTGATAAATTTTGAGTTTCTTTCATTTTTTGCAGGCGATAATTTTTTAGCTCCTCAAGCAACGCCTGAAAGTTTCTGCTGGTTTGGCTGATGTTTGTAATAGAAATATTAAGGTCAAAGTTTTCTGAAGGCCAGTCGAACAAAATCATACCCGTTTTGTACCGGTTTTTAATCCTGGCGCTCCGCTCAAGCGCCGAAGGAAAGGTCTTGCCATTACCATGCACAAACAGCACCAGGTTTTCCCCATGGTTTATTATATCCAGACCCTCTGTTAATGATTTAACCGGTGCAATTTTCCAGATGGTATCAGCACAACTGGCCAAAAAATAATGCACCTTATTTTGGGGCGAAAGCTCGTGATTGAGCAGGATACCACTTGTATCATCTGGTGTATATTTGCGGTTTGAAACAATTAAAATACTTTGAGAAGAGAATTTTCCTGAGGAAGTATCAATCCGAATATGATTCCAATCTGTAGCTGGAATACATGAGTCAATGGCAGATGTTGCATTTTGCGCCAGTAAAGGCGGGTTACCTGTAAACATTGAAAGTGCCAGGGAAACCAGAAAGTAAATGATATATTTTCTCCTCTTGCTATTCATATCATATTGATTGTTTAGCACTTATCTTGTTAAGCACAGGGTTTGCGTATATTTTCAGAAAGATATCTTCGAGAACTTCTTTGTCTCCTTCAAGCTTCTCAAGTTGGTTTTTTTTGTAGATAATGAAGTTTTCTTTCTGTTCAGCGGTATATTTATCATTAAA
>JBEPYD010000477.1:0-3696 GCA_041641575.1 Bacteroidales bacterium | reverse complement strand
TGAATTCATCAAGAATGGGCATTAATTCCTTTTTCAGGATGGCTCTTTCGCCTGTAAGCCCGCGAAAAGGATTGTACCGATGATCCATAAATGTTTCTGAAGGTTGCCCCAGCACCATATCTGCTTCACCCTCATAAATGGGTTTTAATATCTGTGTAAAATGCTCCTCCCGAATACCTGTAACATCGGCATCCCAAAAGAGAATTATTTCATTTTCAGCCTCCTCTACTCCCCGGGCCATGGCCCAGCTTTTTCCTTTATTCTGTGCTAACCGTATATTTCTTATACCCAAATCTATAGCAAGTTGTTTAAGAATTTCAGGGGTTTTATCCTGCGATCCATCATCTAAAACCAGAATTTCACTTTCCGGATTGAACTGCCTGCAGGCATGTACCACACTTTCAATTGTTTTTTCTTCGTTATAAGCACAAATGACAATACTAACCTTTAATTCTTTTTCTTCCATTGCAAAATTTAATTTAATCGTACACAGGAAAAGTAACTCTCCGGAACACGGTATTGCCCAAAGGTACAAGTTTTACTTCTACTTTTTTGCCATTTTTTGAAACCAAATTGCCCCTGAGTGCTACAACAGGTTCAGCAAATGGGATTTCCACCGGTGTATTATCCGATAGTCTCTGGTATTCAAAAGTAGCATCATTGGGTAAATAGTATTTCCATTTTTCCTTATTCTCTGCTTTTAACCGGTACCGGTAAAACCCACTGTTATTATATTCTTTAATTCTATCCGTTTCGTGTTCAAAAGGCAGGGCAAAAACTATGGGGCCGCGTTGAAAATAGTAACCACCTCCGGGTACAGTCTTTGATTCGGGTTGGGCTATTTTTCTGGTTTCAAAGTTAAAATCAACTGAAATTTTATCACCTGTTTTCCACTTATGTGAAATCTGAACCATATTATCAAGCTGCTTTATAGTCGCTCCATCAGGTGCTTTTACCTCCATATTTTCAACATTATATGGTTTTCTGAGCCACACAGAAAACGTTTTCTCATCTTCAGGTTTCACAGTAAATTCCACCTTATCGTGAAAGGGGTATTCCGTTTCCTGTTCAATTTTTACACGGGTATTGTTTATAACAGTATTTACCTTTGATGGGCCATAAAGATAAGCGAGAATAGCATTTTCTTCCTCGTTTTTAAGATACATCCCTTCCACATAATATGGCATTAATCTGCCACCATTTAACACACAACAAACGGCAGCCACATGTGCAGCATCATAAACCTGTCTTTTTAATAATCCACCATGGTCTATGCGTATTCTGTTGTCTGCTGTAAGATAAGACAATGCAGAAAGTACCGGGAAGCGGGAGCCCTGACCTGCATTGAATGTCATGGTTTCTATACGGTCACCCAGAGAAAGATCCCCGGTAAAAGAGGTTATTTTATTCATGGGACTGACCATTTCTGCAATACCACAATACTCGTACTCCTCGTCGGCCGTACCTTCTTTTCCTTTTATCCATTCATCGCAGCGCATGGCTCCACCGGGTGTAATGTGATAATATAACTTTTCCAGGGTATTATTGGCTGCTGTAGCATATTCTTTGTCGTTTCCATGCAACCTTGCCAGATACGCAGGAACAAACAAGCCTTCAGCAATATGTGCACCGTGCATCAGAAAATACCGGTCTTCATTAAGCAGGTGGTGGGTTTGTAAATCGTCATCTCTGACTTTACTTTCGTTAAAATCAGCATATAGCTTTTTGCTAAATTTAAGATAATCCTGGTTGCCCGTAATCCGGTATAGCCATTCGAGGGATTCAAAAAAGCCAATGCCATGACTTACGCCACCTCCGCGCGATATCTTCAGAAAGTAGTTCTCATCGGCATACTGTTCCATTACCAATTGTGTTGCTTTTTCGGCTGCTGCCAATACTTCAGCTTTGCCAGTATATTCGTAATATGCCAGCATGGCCATAAGAATGCGGCTTGTGGCCCACAATTCTCCATTTTCATGAACATGGTTAAACCTGCATTTTGGCTGCTCACAATCTTTATAAATACCTATATACCCGTCTTCACCAGTGTTTGCCAGTAATTCTTCCATCCAGGCATGTGCCTGTTCAATATACGCATTGTTATCAGTTAAGAATGCCATGCGGATAACTGCGTCTTTCCAGTATCCTTCATGTTCCCCACTCCACCATTCTTTGCGGAATTTAAATCTTTTGTTGCTTTTGCGGTTTTGCTTAATAAAAACATTGTGCGTTACACTTTTATGAACATTATCAAATACCCCAATATACCCTTCTGTTAAATCCTGGTGTAACTGATTTTTTATCCATCCGCGGGGGGTAATGGCTCCAGCAGGAAGTATTTGGTAAGTATAAATATCTTTTTCAGTTGAGTTGATATCGTTAGATAAGATGGTTTTTTGAAAATTCATCATAAAAATTAGAACACTAATTAAAACTACCTTCACTTGAGAAAAAAATTAAGTTAAACATTTGATATCTATGCTCCTGGATGATAAATGATTTTGCATTCTTGAATCCAGTGGAGGAATTCAAAAATATCCTGAATCATGTCAAGGAAATGTAGGATCCAGAAGCATGTTAATCCTGGTGTTAATTCAGCAAAATCATTTCATCAGATTTTTCATACAGGTTACATTGCGAATGATATTTACCCATATGCTTTGCAAAATAGAATAGGCTATAATAGGATATCATAATAAAATATTTTATCATTTACGTTATCTGTATAACTAATTTTACGTTAGAATGTTGAAAATATTTCCCAAACGGGTTGAATTTCCTGAAAAAAATGGAAGATTTGGGCAGAAACTGTTTTTTTAATCGAGGGATTTTCTGATTTCAATAAGCTGGTCAACTATGGATGGGTCTGCCAATGTGCTGGTATCACCCATATTCTCTGTATCCATAGCTGCTATTTTCCTCAGTATCCTTCTCATAATTTTACCTGAGCGTGTTTTGGGTAAGCCCGGGGCTACCAGAATCATATCTGGTGTGGCAATAGGCCCAATGTGATGCCTGGCTTCGTTCCTTAATTCTCCCACAAGGTCTTTGTCAACCTCATAGCCGTCGTTTAGGATAACGTAGGCAAATATGCCCTCGCCTTTAATTTCATGTGGAAATCCAATTACTGCAGCTTCGGCACAAGCCGGATGGGAAACGAGGGCACTTTCAATTTCTGCAGAACCAATACGATGGCCGGAAACATTCAATACATCGTCAACCCTTCCGGTAATCCAGTAATAGCCGTCACTGTCGCGGCGGGCCCCGTCTCCGGTAAGGTAATACCCTTTAAATGTTTTAAGGTACGTTTCAATAAATCGCTGATGGTCACCCTGTATGGTACGTGCCATTCCCGGCCATGGTCGTTTAACCGCCAGTAAACCACTGACATCATTTCCATGTATTTCTTCTCCTTCGGGTGTCAATAGCACGGGTTCCACGCCAAAAAAGGGCAATGTTGCTGATCCGGGCTTGGCTGGTGTGGCAGCCGGCAGGGGTGTAATCATAATTCCCCCGGTTTCAGTTTGCCACCAGGTATCCACAATGGAGCATTTACCTTCACCTACAATATCATAATACCAGTTCCATGTATCAGGATTGATGGGCTCCCCCACAGTCCCCAATACACGTAACGAAGAGCGGTCATATTTTTTTACATATTCATTACCGGCTTTATGTATGGCACGGAGGGCTGTT
>JBEPYD010000476.1:0-3711 GCA_041641575.1 Bacteroidales bacterium | reverse complement strand
TTGCATATGTGCCGGTGACACTTTCCGGATGCTTCTGCGCCCGCATAGTTTCATCCAGCGCATACAAACCAATGCCTGATCCATGTATATGCGCTACATAACCGATGTACCAAAGCTTATTTGCCCACGGCAGCAATGCACCTATCCCGGTTTCACTTCTGCCGATATGATCTCCTACCAGACTTAGGTGAGGGAATACCCCGTTTACCTGGATGATTTCATCCGGAGACATCTCTGGTTTTTGAGGTTCTTCCTGAGCCACCAGGGAAAGGGTAAGTGAAAGCATCAAAAAAATAAAAATATGTTTCATTTCAGGTATGAGTTTTATTAAAAAAGGTTCGACCACGAATTTAATGGTAACTTACCATTTGTTTATATATAGTTGAAATATAGTTTAATGTAGTTTATATGTTGTATTTTGGGTTTCAGAAGCTGGGAATTTATCAGCTTTCAAAAGAGTTGGTAAAGGATATTTATAAGTTAAGCAGTTTTTTTCCCCCAGATGAAAAGTACGCTCTTGTACAGCAAATAAATAAAGCAGCAGTTCCAGTTGCCTCTAATATTGCAGAAATGATGCGTTTGAAAATATTTCGAAAAAGGCAAAAAAACTATCGGTAAAATGAGCAACTATATTGCGTCAATCAAAAAAAGCAACATTTAAACCATATTTCAACCACATTTACAACTATATTTAAACAGTATTTTAGGTCCTGTAAAAATATTTAACCACTAAAATAAGGGTAGTCCAAATAGTATATAAAGAAATTAAATTCTGGAAGTTAACAGCATGTCAATAAAAGATTTACTTGATTTAAACCTCATCACGACAGAAAAATTTGTAATTAATGTTGTTGATGTTTTAATGGTACTGTTGATAATAATAATTACCCGCCTGGTGCAATGGGGACTCAGAAGGGTGTTTGGAAGAGCCAGTACCAACAAAAATGTAGAAGTAGGAAAAAGCCATGCTTATTACCAGATAATTAAATACTTTTTGTGGGTGATTGCCATTGCGCTGGCAATGGATACCATTGGTTTTAAAATAACCTTTCTTTTGGCAAGTTCTGCAGCTCTGCTGGTAGGTTTAGGATTGGGACTTCAACAAATATTTAAAGATATTATTTCCGGTGTTTTTCTTTTGTTTGAAGGTACCATAAAACTTAATGACATTGTAGAGCTGGATGGCTACATTGGAAAAGTGAAGAAAATAAACATCCGTACCACTAAAATAGAAACCCGGGATAACATTATTGTAATCATTCCAAACAGCACTTTCATTGAAAAGAACGTGATTAACTGGAGCCATATTTCCAAGCGCACACGGTTTAAAATTACCGTAGGAGTGGCTTATGGCAGCGATGTACAACTGGTAAAGCGCATTTTATTAAATTGTGTAAAAAACCATCTGGATATCACAAAAACACCTGAACCTTTTGTACGATTTGAAGATTTTGGGGATTCAGCACTGATTTTTGACGTATTTTTCTGGACCAATAATGCTTTCTGGGTGGAAAATATCAAGAGCGATGTCCGCTTCCAGATAGATACAGAATTCCGGAAGAATAATGTACGCATCCCTTTTCCGCAAAGAGATGTGCATTTTTTTGATAACAAAGGTAAAAGAGATTAACCTTATCAGGCAGCCTCAGTTTCCTCTTCCTCCTCTTCGCGGTGTTTTCTCCGCTTAAGAAAGGTGGCTTTTGATTCTTCCTTGCGCAAAAGCCTTTCAATATTTTTCTGATGAGTAAACAGAAGCAGAACTGCAATAATTAATGAAAAGATAACCAGGGATGGAGTGGTGGTTTTAAAAAGTAAAATCACCAAAAAAGGAAAAGAAAATCCCGCGATCATGCTGCTAAGGGAAACATATTTTGTAGAAATAAGGGAAATAAAAAATATGCCAATACTTATAAGTGTAGGCAATGGATGAATGGCCAGAACAATACCAAAGAGGGTTGCCACCCCTTTTCCTCCCCGAAAATTTGCCCAGATTGGGAAAATATGGCCAATCACAGCAGCAATACCCAGCAGCAATTGAAAGTTGATAAATTCCCCGGTAGTGGGAATGTAATATTTGGTAAGTCTCAGCAGGTTTACCGCTGTGAAACCTTTTAAAACATCAATAAAGAAAACAATCAGCCCCGGTTTTAATCCCAATACCCGTATGGCGTTTGTGGAACCAGCATTACCACTGCCATGTTCCCGTATATCAATCCCGTAAAAGGATTTCCCCACCCAGACAGCAGTGGGTATTGAACCCAATAAATATGCTGCCAGGAGCATTGAAATATTAACAATTATATGCATCTTAATCCTTTGTAATAGCCACAAAGGTAATTTTTTTATGCTTTAACCACAAAAAGCTATGATAATTCATTACTGTTAATATAATAACAATGAATATGTTAAGCTCATTTGTTATAATATCTAATAACAATCTTAATCAACCCTCCAATTGCGATAAAAAAAGATATCAATGTGATAGGTGGAAAATACCCATACCAGTTTAAGGGGGTTAACCATCCTTCCCAACCCATTACTGCAACGTGTGCCGCAAGAAAAGACAGTAGTGAAATTTTCAATAAAAAACGATATTTTTGGGTAAGGACAGCCTGAAGATTGGCTTTAAAAGAGCGCCTTATTACCAATAACAAAACAAAGGCTGAAATACCAAACAGAAGCGTAAGTCCACCAGTAAGATTATATTCACCGGCATCAAAAAATTTCAAGAAATAGTCTTCATTAATCAGCAAGAGACTTAGAACGATATGTGCTACTGTAAATAAAAATCCGGTTTCTCCAAGCCGGATTTTAGAAATACGATCTCCTTCGATTGTAAAACTCATTACAATAAGGACCAACCCAGAAAGAGAAATCGCTTTGTTCATAATAAACAAGGGGATTTGTACAGCAGAAACAGGGCCAAGGATTACGTAACGGGTAAAGGCATAAAAAAATGAGAGTAAGAATATAAGTGTGATGATAATGTGAGATCTTTCAGCGGACATAGGACTTACATAAATTGGTAAAAAAATACAATAATACGAAAACCTGTTCTAAGAATCTAAATCAATTAGCCACCAGGCCTCTCAAAACAAATTACAGGAGCTATTATATTGAGGTGCTGAGAAACTCTTCTTAATTATCAGTAAATAATTATACAAAAATTTATACCATGAATGCACTAATTTTTAGTTTGCAAAGCGAACTTTCTTAATTAGTCTGACTACTGACATAATATTAAATCTTTAAAGCTTTTTGACTTCGTATTTTTCCTATAATCCATCTATTCGTGGTAAAAAGTATTACTTGAACTTGCAGCATTTGAAAATATTATTTAGTGCTTAAAAATAGTGTATCAGCAAAAAATCCCGGCCGCTGAAGTTATCAGCAACCGGGAATTGAATTATCTGCTAAGTAATGCCTGGTTATTCAGAGAAAGACAGCGAAAGTTCAGCAACAGCTTTTGGGCTGTAAGGCACCAGGTTGTTGATGCTTCTTTCTATCTCAGCGTATTCATCTGAAGGTGCTGTACCGGCGGCTATAAACCCATACTGATCAAAATATCCGGGTGCTTCGGTATTGGCCAGGTAAGCATCAATGGCTTCCTGAGATATCCAATCGCCCCATTGTGCTTTTATCTCGCGTTCAAACACATTTTTAATGGAATATTCTTTTAAGATTACATCGGCAGTAGTGGCGTCAATATAG